>JBBWZU010000008.1:0-21446 GCA_039649225.1 Hyphomicrobiales bacterium
TCGTAGGAGATCGTGTTGTTGCGGGTGATATCTCCCGGGCGCACGATGCCGGCGATCTGCAGCACGCGCAGCTCATGGTTCACCAGTATTTCCTGGGATCCCTCGATCAGCAGATTGCCGCTCGGAAACACCGCCTTCACCACACCGGCAACGTTCAGCTTGATCTCTTCGGTCCGGTCGATCGCGCCCTCGCCTTTGCTCGATGATTTCGACGAGAGACTGTAATTCCCGGAGCCGCTGGCGTTGACCCCGAACACGAAGCTCAACGCCGCGTCGACCGTCGATTCGCGCGAACGGTTGGTCTTGTTGTCGAGCTTGGCCTTCTCGTCGATCGAGATATTGATGGTCAGCACATCGCCGACCTTCAAGGCACGGGAATCGCGATAGAGATCGGCGCCATTGTCGCTCCACAGCGAACGCGTGGTGCGGGCCCCATTCGGCGCGCCGCCCATGCGCTGGACCCGCGCCACCTGGCTCTCATAGCCGACCGGCGAAATCGCCGGCGCGACGCCGACTTCGCTGAGCTGGCCGGCGCAGCCCGCAACAGCCGCCGCAGCGACGATCATGACGAGCGACCGTATCGCGATCATGGCGACTTTCCTTGTTCGCGGGTGGTCAGGCGCACGCCGGCCAGGCTGTCGGTGAGCCGCGCCGCGCGGGTCGGCTCCATCTCGCTCAAGATCGCGCTCGAGGTCCGCGGCTTCAGCTTCATCAGCACCGACAGCGCCACCTCCTCGGTCATGTTCGCGATCTGCGGTGCCGCCGCCTCGGGGCGCATCCGGCCATACATTTCGACGACACCGTCCTCGACCTTGTGCAGAAAATCCTCGCGGCGCTTGAGCCAGTCTTCGTATTCGGCCCGCTTGACCTCGAGCCGATCGACGCTTTCCTTGACCTGCTTGTCGAGCTGCTCGAGCACCCGCACTTGCCAGCTAAAGCGAGCGTCGGACGCGGCGTCGGAGATGTTGCGGCAGAACTGCGCGGCCTCGCCATCGGGATCCGCCGCCGCGCTTGCCGGCGCTGCCGGCTTTGGCTGCGGTGCTGGCTTGGCTGCGGCGTCGGCTCTGGATTTGGGTGCCGGATCCGGTTTTGGCTTGGCTGCCGGGACGGCGGCGGGCGCAGCCGGCGGACGCGGCTGCGACTCTTGTTGCGGCTGTGCCGGGCTGGGCGCCTGGGCGATCGCGCCCGTCACGGTCGGGTCCGGGGTGATCGCGGTCACGCGTGCGGCGCGCGGCTTTGGCGGTCGCGCGACCGCAAGATGCGGCGAGGCGCGCGGCAGGATCGCCACCGGCCGCGGATCGGGTTTGGGCGCCACGGCTGTGGTTTCGGCTTCCGGCTGTGCCGAGGCCGGCTCCGCGCGGAAGGCTTTTGCGATCGGGTTTATCGCGGTCATCAAACCGGAGAATATCGTTTCGTCGTCGGCGCAGGCCGGCGTCACCGCCATCAGCACGAGAACCAGCACGGCCGGACCGGCCACGCGACAAGATCGGATCCGCGCGCCGGTGCGCCGGCCGTTCCTGTTCGTCGCTGCGCCAGATGGTGTCGGCATTTGCCCTGGCTGCCTATTGCACGATCAGGTCGGCTTGCAGGGCGCCGGCGGTCTTGATCGCCTGCAAGATGGCGATGATGCCGGACGGTTTCAGGCCGATCTGATTGAGCCCGCGGACCAGCCTTTGCAGATCGGTGCCGCCGATAATGGCGACCGGCGCCCCCGGCTGATTGGCCTCGATGAAGGTCTGCGGCGTGACCACGGTCTGGCCCTTGGAGAACGGCGGCGGCTGGCTGACGACGGGCGCTTCGGTAATCCGCACCGTGAGATTGCCGTGCGACACGGCCACGGTGGAGACCTGCACATCCCTGCCGATCACCACGGTGCCGGAACGCTCGTCGATCACGACGCGCGCGGGCGTGTCGGGCCGCACCGTGAGCCCGCCGATCTGGGCGAGGAACCGCGCCGGCGAAATATCCTTCGGGCGATAGAGCAGCACCGAGCGATAGTCCCGCTCATAGGCGACCGGCCGACCGAAGACGTCCTGACTATAGGCGTTGATGGCGTCGACGATCTGCACCGCCGTGGCGAAATCGGGATTTCGCAGCTCGAGGACCAGCGTGTCGAGCTCCTGGAACTGACCGGCGATCTCACGCTCGATCAATGCGCCGTTCGGAATGCGCCCCGTCGTCGGCACGCCCTGGGTCAGCACCTGGCCGGCGCCTTCCGCCGAGAAGCCGGCCACCGCCAACGGCCCCTGCGCCACCGCATAGACCTTGCCGTCGGCGCCCGTCAGCGGCGTGAGCAGGAGCGTGCCGCCCATCAGCGACGTCGCATCACCGACCGACGACACGCTGACGTCGATCCGCGAACCGGCGCCGCCGAACGCCGGAAAGTCCGCCGTCACCATCACGGCCGCGACATTGCGCGCGCGCAGCGTCTGATTGCGCACATTGATGCCCATGCGATCGAGCAGCGACTGCAGCGATTGCTCGGTGTAGGGCGAGTTGCGCATCGTGTCGCCGGTGCCCTTGATGCCGATCACCAGGCCGTAGCCGACGAGCTGGTTCTCGCGGACGCCCTGGACCGAGACGATATCCTTGATGCGCACCGCCGCAGCGGCCTCGCCACAGAGCACCAACGCGAACGCGAAAAGCAACCAGCGCCACTTCCACATCAGGTGTTGCTCACCCGGACCGATCCGTCGGGTTGGACAATTCCCGTGACGATGGTGCCGGTGTCGATATTGCGGACCCGCACCAGCGCTCCGACGCTGGCCGATTGCAGCGGTGAGCCCAGCGTCACGATGGAGAGGCCGGAATCCTCGAGCACGACGCGCACCGGAACGCCGCGCTTGACGATCTTGACGTCCTCGACAGCGTTGATCGGGATCGGATAGCCGGCGATCAAAGTGCGGCGGGCCGCCTGGCCGACCACGGAGAGGCGGCTCTCGATCACCGCAAAGGTCGGCTGGCCTGCCGCGTAGGGCCGGTCTTCAAGCATCTCGTCCCTGATGACGTCACCGGCATTGATCGTGACGGACGGGACCGGCAGCACCCGCTTTTCGCCGTCGGCGATGGCGGCGGCGCTCGCCATGGCGAGCCAAATCAGGCCGGCAACCAGGCCGGCGCCGCACCGCTTCACTGCTGTCATGATCGCCCCGCTCAGCCCATGTTCTTGGTGATTGTCTGCGCCATCTCGTCGGACGCGGTGATCACCTTGGAATTCATCTCGTAGGAGCGCTGCGCCTGGATCAGGTCGGTGATCTCCTTGACGGGATCGACGTTCGAGGATTCCAGGTAGGACTGGCTGATCTTGCCGAAGCCGGGATCGCCGGCGACACCGACCACGGCGGTTCCCGACGCCGTGGTCTCCTTGTAGAGGCTGTTGCCGAGCGGCTCGAGGCCCGAGTCGTTCGCGAACGTCGCGAGCGTCAATTGACCGAGCAGCCGCGGCTGTATGGTGCCGTCGATCTGGGCGAACACCTGACCGGTCGGGTTGACGGTCACCTGAATGGTCTTGTCCGGCACGATGATGGCCGGCTCGATATCGTAGCCATCGGCAGTCACCAGCTGGCTGTCGGCATTGACGTTGAACGCGCCGGCGCGCGTATACAGCGTCTGTCCATTCGGTCCCTGGATCTGAAACCAGCCGCGACCATTGATGGCAAGATCGTAGGTGTTGCCGGTGTTGGCCATCGTGCCCTGAAGATGCAGGTTGCGGATCGCCGCCGTGCGCACGCCGAGGCCAAGCCGCGCCCCTTCGGGAACCAGATTCTCCCGCCCGCGATTTGGCACGCCCTGCAGGCGTTCCACCTGATACGTCAGGTCGGTGAATTCCGCGCGCGAGCGCTTGAACGCCGTCGTGTTGATGTTCGCGATATTGTTCGCGATCACCTGCACGTTGAGCTGCTGGGCGCTCATGCCGGTCGCAGCGATGGCCAAGGCTTTCATCTTTAGTCCTTTCAGATCGCCATACGGCCGATCTCTTGGTAGGCCTGAACGACCTTGTCGCGCACCGAGATCGCGACCTGCAGCGCTTGCTCGGCCGACATGATCGCCTCGACGACTTTCTGCGTGGAGGCCTTGCCTTGGATTCCCGAGATCGCGGCCGCTTCGCCGCCCTTCATCGTGCTCATCGTGTCGCGCGCGAGGCCGGCGAGGACCGAACCGAAATCCGTCACGGCCGCGCTGCTCGCGACAGCGCCGGAGCCCTGGATCGCCTGAGCGCCCTGAACCGCTTGAGTGCGTAGGCTTTGGGTTCCGAGCGTCGAGGAAAGGTCGAAATCCGTCAAAGACAACGCTTCGATCATGATGATGATCCCTTCAGCATATCGATTGTCATCGCAGCCATCGAACGCGCCTGCTTGAAGATCTGCAGATTGGCTTCATACGAACGGTTGGTTTCACGCATGTCGGACATTTCGACCAGGACGTTGACGTTCGGTCGTTTGACGTAACCGTTCTCGTCGGCAGCCTGGTGCCCCGGCTCGTATTCGAGACGGAACGGCGCGTTGTCGATGCCAAGATCCTTGACGCGGACCAGGTTCACGCCCTCGGTGCGGCTCATCACGCTGTCGAACGTGATGGTGCGGCGCCGGTACGGATCTGCTCCGCCGACCCGCCCAGTCGAGTCGACATTGGCGATATTTTCCGAGACCACGCGCAACCGCGACGACTGCGCCTCGAGGCCCGAACCCGCGATAGACATCGATGCCTTGATTGGATCGATCATGCTCATTTGGCACTCATGCTGACCATGCGGTGGAACGCCTTCACGATGCTGGTGTTGAGCGCGTAGTCCTGATTGACCTGGCCGGCCTTCATCATTTCCTGCTCGAGCGCCACCGAATTGCCGGAGTGGAAGACCTCCCAGCTGTCGCTTTTCGACACCTTCTCGGTGGATGCGAGGCCGGCGGTCGGATCGATATGCGCCGGATTGGTGGAGGCAAGCGACATCGACGCTTTGTCCAGCACGGCGCTGAACGGCGTGACATCGCGGACCTGATAGCCGGGTGTATTGGCGTTCGCGACGTTGGACGCGATCGTGGTCTGCCGGGCCGCAAGCCAGGATGCCTGCGACGAAGCCAGACTAGCGAGAAAAACCGGGATCACCTGCTGCCTCAACCTTGGTGGCGAATCACCAGGTGAGTCTCGACGCGGAATCTTGCTCCAGGCTGGCTCTGCCTCTTTGTGACGGTCCGGCGTCCGGTCCCGCTAAAGCATGTCGCGGTACTGTCGAATCAACTTCAATTCTGCCGAGAATTGTCACTGCCTTCGGATCTGTCCGTGGGTCCAAGTCCACAACGGGGCAAAAGCGCAGTCGTCAAAGGGCGCTTTCAACATCGGTCCGTGCGAAGTCCTCCCCGACGTACAGCAGCCGGCACCCATGCTCCTTCGCCACCTCATAGGCAAAGCAGTCCCCGAAATTCAGCGACGCCGGGTGAACGCCCTTCCCCCATGTCTCATAAGCCCCGGCGATGCGACGCGCAGACGCAAGCGTCACGCTGACGAACTCGAAACCGAGCCCTTCGATCAGTTGATCCATCTCCTCGCCGACATTGCGCCGTCCAGCGACAATCAATGCTTCGGCGACTGTGCCGGCGGACATCAGCAGACGATCCTCAGCTTCAAGCGCGGCGGCGCAGGCATCTGCCTCCGGTTCATTCAGCACGATCGCCATCAGCGCGGACGTATCGACCGCGATCATCCGGGAAGGCCATCCTCACCGTACAGAAAATCCTGGCTGCGCGCGGCGCTCGGACCGGTGGTGGCCTTCGCGGCGGCAGAAGCTCGGACCGTGGCGAGCAAGACCTTGCGGGATTTTGCGTCCGCCACCGGCTTGACCGGGACCAGTTGCACGGCAGCATGGCCGTGACGAGTCAGAATGACCTCGTCTCCCGCTTCAGCGCGCCGCACCAGGTCAGTGAGCTGTCCCTTCGCTTCAGTCACAGATATCCGCATTATGAATGCCTTCAGCCTGAGTCATTCCACAACGTCCATATTTAGACCATTTCATGGTCCATTTCAATGCAGATGGGCTGAAGCCACCGTCAAGGGTCAACCATTGCTCTTAATGTCACAAACTGACCTTGAGCTTGGCCTCGTGCAGGTAATGGATGATCTCGGCGACCGTCCGGTAGAATTCGGCCGGGATGAATTGATCGATCTGGGAGCCATCGTAGAGCGAGCGGGCCAGCGCCTTGTTCTCGATCACCGGAATCCCATGCGCCTCGGCGGTCTCGCGAATCTTCAGCGCGATCAGGTCGGCGCCCTTGGCGAGCACGAACGGCGCGGCGTCGCTGCCCCGCACGTAGCGCAACGCCACCGCATAGTGGGTCGGATTGACGACGACGAACGAGGCCCGCGGCACGGCCGCCAACATGCGGCGGCGCGAGCGGTCGCGCGCGATCGAACGCAACCGCGCCTTCACGGCCGGATCGCCTTCCGACTGCTTGAACTCGTCCTTGACCTCCTGGCGGCTCATCCGCATATCGCGCCGCCACTGGATGCGCGCCCAGACCAGGTCGGCGGCCACCAGCACGATCGTCGCAATGCTGATGGCCGAGACGAGCCGCACCGCGAGCTTGAGCAGCATCTCGGGAACGGCGGTCGGATCGCTGAACAACGCATCCATGGTCGTAGCTTGCTCTGCGCGCATAATGACGACGACAACGACGCTGATGGCCGCAAACTTGAACAGCGCCTTGGCGAACTCGATTTGCCCCTGAAGGCCGAATATACGCTGGAAGCCCTTACCAAAGGATATCCGGGAGAGATCCGGCTTGATCCGGTCGAACGCGATACGTGGCGCGTTCTGGAAGACCGAGCCGCCGATCCCGAACAGGACGAAGACGACGCAGATTGGCAGCAGGAAACGGCCCATTTCGAACGCGACGGCGCTCGATAGCTGCACAGCATCGGCGCCGTTGCGCAGCCGGTAACCTCCAGGGTCGTCGAGCAACTGCGCCATTTGCTCGAGCAGGCGCCGCGCCTGGCCCTCAACGAAAAATCCGGCCACGACCAGAAAACCGAGCAGGGACGCGAGGACGCTGACCTCGCGCGAGATGGGCACCTGGCCTTTCTCGACAGCGTCGCGAACCCGCTTCTCAGTGCCTTCCTCGGTCCTACTTTCCTGGTCGGGGGTATCTGACATCAGCCTCCGGCGCTGTTATCGGACGACCGGCTCATCGAAATTCTCAGGCGTAAGCTCGATCTCGCCGCGGCCGGCCATCTCGAGCGCCAGGTCGGTGATGGCGCGCCGCGCCTCCAGCACCTCGCGCTGCGGGCAGGGCTCGCCGGCGCCGAGCTCGTGCTCGACCATGCGGCGGGTCCGCAAGGCCAGCGACGACAGCACCAGTTCGCGAAACGGCTGATCGGTTCCCTTGAGGGCGATGACCACGCGATCGACCGGGATCTGGTCGAAGATCGCCTGCCGCGCCCGCGGCGTCAGGTTGACGACGTCGTCGAAGGTGAACAGCAGGCCCTTGAGCACCTCGGCCGCCTTCGGCCGGGCGGTGGTCAAAGCTTGCAGCGCATCCTCCATGTGGCCGCGCTCCATCTTGTTGATGATGTCGGCCATCCGCGCATAGGCGTCGGCACCCATCTTGCGGGCGAAATTCATCATGAAGTCTTCGTGCAGCGTGTGCTCCACGATCCGCATCGCTTCCTCGACGATCGGCTTCAGGCTGAGCATGCGTCGCATCAGGTCGTCGCGAAAATTCGGCGGCAGCTGCTCCATGACCTTGGCGGCGCAAGCCGGCTTGACCTTGGAGAGGATCAGGGCGGCGATCTGGGAATGCTCCTTGAGCAGATACGGGGCGAGAACATTCTCGGACACCGACGACATCCGCTCCCAGATCGACCGGTTGGTCGAGCCGAGCACATCCGACATGATATCGGTGACCTGCTCGGGCGACAGCACGCCGCTGAGCAGCTTCTCCAGCTCGGCCGCCGTGCCCTGCACGCTCGCCCCTTCCGAAAAATGCTGGGCGAACTCCTCGATGATGCGCTCGAGATCGGCCGGGGAGATGGCCGGCAGGTCGGCGGCGGCGCGGGTCACCGCCTTGAGTTCGGCGGGTGCGAAATGCACCAGCAGCCTTCCGGCGATCGGACGGCCCATCGCGAGCAGCAGCGCCGCGACCTTGTCGGGGCCTTCGAGCGCGGCTGGCGGCGGGTGATGGCCGGAGCGTACGGGGGACTGTGACGCCATCCTCTGATTCTTTAGCTGTCTGAGCCGGCCGGACCGACAATTTCGGTCAGCGACACGCCGAACCGCGAATTGTCATCTTCGACCACGACGACCTCGCCGCGCGCGACGATGCGTCCGTTGACGACGACATCGACCGGCTCGCCGACCCGATGATCGAGCGGGATGACGGCGCCACGCCCGAGCTTCATCAGGTTGGCGACCGGCATCACGGCCGCGCCGAGCACGACCTGGACGTTGACCGGGATTCGCAGAATGGTCTCGAAATTCGCGCCCGGCTCCGCCGCGGCGGTGTCACGCGCCGCCGCGCCGGGACGCCCGCCCGGGCGGCCGGCGGCGCCAAGACCGTTGATGTCGGCCGGCGCGAACGTGCTCGTTCCGCCAGCGGTCGTGTTGTCACTTTGGCTCATGTCAGAAACCGTGCCCCTGAGTTGCTGTCGCCACGCGCCCCGCGCCGGCGCTGCTCGTCATCATGTGTCTTCGTCAGCTGGCGACCTTGGCCGCCGATTCCTCGCCCGACGACGCGCCCCGCCCGCCCCGGAACGTCTCGAGTTGCTCGATCAGCACGCGCCCTTCGGCAACCCGCAGCTCCAGCCGTTGGGCAACTTGCAAACCATCGCGGCTGATCTCGGCAAGCGTCCCCTTGAGGCCGTCGAATGTCAGGTTGGTATCCGCTATCGCGCCAAGGAAGGCCGCCTGATCGTTTCGCAGCCGCCTGATCTCGCGATACATCTGCAGCACCGACACGCTCGTCACCAGCAGCGCGACAAACAGGACGCTCTCAACGAGGTAGAATGTCATCGATGAAGTCCTGGTGAGGGTCGATCGTTTCGTGAACGCGCAGCGTGTACATTCCCTCCGATTGTCCAAGATGGCACCAGAACAGCGGCTGGTCCTTGCACTCGACCTTGACGAGGCTGCGCGCCGTCGCCTTGAGCTCGAGAATCTGGCCAACCTTGAGGTTCGCGATCTCGCCGAGGGTCAGCTGCCGCTCCTCGAGCACGGCCCGTAGCGCCACCTCGGTGCGCTGGATCTCGCTCTGAATCTGTTTGCTCCAGCGCGGATCCTGCACGCTCGCCTCGCCCGTCATGGCGTTGACGAGACTCTGCCTCAGCAGGTGCAGGGCCGATTGCGGAATGACGACGAACATCTCGCCGCCGCGCCCGAGTGCCTGGACCAGCAGCTTGGCGATCACCGCCATGCTGTTGCGCCGTCCGATGATGGCGAAGTCCATGCGCGTCTCGAGCCGCTCGAATTTCAGCGGCGCATCCGGCATCATGCTGAAGGATGAATGAAACGCCTTGCCGATCAGTTCGAGCAGCGCCTGCGCGACCCGCAGCTCGACGTTGGAGAACTGCCGCTCCTCGTCGAGCGGCGGCTCGGTGCCGTCGGCGCCGTACAGCACCTCGATCATCGTGAAGACGAAATCACGGTCAAGTCCGATCAGGATCCGCGAATCCCATTCGGGCGCGTAAAACACGCCGGCAACGGCATTCGACTCGTAGCCTTCGAGCACCTCGCCGATCCGGCCATGCTCGATATTGCTGAGCGAGAAATATGACGGCGAGGCGGACATATGCCGCAGCGTGTCGGCGGAGATCGTCGCCAACCTGTCGAAGATGATGTGGAGCATCGGCAGGCGATCGATCGTGATCCCGGCCGCGTCCAGCAGCTTGTCGGACGGCTGTGCGCCGTGCCCGTTTGGATCGTCCTTGACCATCGTGGCAACGCTCCTCAGGCCGCCCGTTCCGTGGCGGCTTTGGCATTCGCCATCGAGATGGTCTCGCCCTCGACGACATCGATCGACGGCCGCTCGCCTTCGCTGATGATCTTGCGGCCGTGCTCCAGCGCGACCTGCGGCAGCGCGCCATTCATAAAGGCGAGCAGCGTTTGCTTGATGATGAGATAGAGCCGGCACTGCGCTTCGCGCGTCATCTTGATCTTGATGGCGAGCGGCGACAGCATTCCGTATGACAGGAAGATTCCCGCGAAGGTCCCGACCAGCGCGGCGCCGATGAAGCTGCCCAGGATCTTCGGCGACTGGTCGATGGCTCCCATCGCCTTGATGACCCCGAGCACGGCCGCCACGATGCCGAGCGCCGGCAGCGCCTCCGCGACGACCATCATCGCGTGATAGGGCTTGAGCTTCGAGGCCGTGATGGTCTGGATCTCTTCGTCCATCAGGGCTTCGATTTCGTAGGTCCTGACGTTCCCGATGACGATCAGGCGGAAGTAGTCGCAGACAAAGTGAACCAGCGACGGCTGCTTGAGCACGCCCGGAAAGGCTCTGAAGATTTCCGACGCATTCGGATCGTCGATATGGGCCTCGACCTCGTTGCGCGCCTTTGAGCGCATCTCGCGCATCAGCGCGTAGAGCAGGCCAAGCAGTTCGAGGTAATCGCGCTGGCGCGGGACCGCCACCATGATCGCCTGCACGGAAGCCTGCCCGCTGTCCAGCACGACCTTCCATGGATTGGCGACGATGAACGTCCCGAGCGCCGTTCCGCCGATGATGACGAATTCCCACGGCTGCCAGATGACGGCAATGTTGCCTCCCATTGCGGCGAAACCGCCGAGCAGCGCTCCGAGCGTGATGACGAGACCGACCAAAACACTCAAGCTTGCACCCCGCGCTCCCGGCGAATCACCATTGATTAATATTGTTTGGGGCTTGCCTGGGGCTGGCATGAGTCGAGCCAGCTTCGCGCAAGGCGATCGCACGATAATGTGCCGGGGCCCGAATGCGGAGAAGAATCAGGTGACGTCGACGCTCGTCAGTTACCAGTTGTTGACCAACAATTTGCCGAGGACGCTGAAGATCACGGCGGCCGAAACCAACGTCTCGCGCGAGACGGCCTACTACGCGGCCCATATCGGCAAGGTGACCAGCATCGACGACTTCCTCGCCGACCACCGGCTTTACGCCTACGCGATGAAGGCCTTCGGCCTCGAGGACATGACCTTCGCCAAGGCCTTCATGCGCAAGGTGCTGACCGAAGGCGTCGCCGACAGCAACACCTTCGCCAGCCGGCTCTCCGACAAGCGCTACGCCGATTTCGCCAAGGCTTTCAATTTCGCCGCGCTTGGCGCGCAGGCAACCCGCACGAACGCGGCGACCACCGACACCGTCGACAAATATGTGCGCCAGACCGTCGAGGTCGAGGCCGGGCAGAAGAACGAGGGCGTTCGCCTCGCCCTTTACTTCCAGCGCAAGGCCGCCGGGATCGCCACTGTCTACCAGATCCTTGCCGATCCGGCGCTCAGCCAGGTGGTCCGAACCGCGCTCGGCCTGTCGGACTCTTCCAGCGCAGCCGACATCGATCTGCAGGCTGCTTATCTCAAGAAGCGCCTCGATCTCACCGACTTTCAGGATCCCACAAAGCTGTCGAAATTCCTCCAGCGCTTCTGCGCGCTCTATGACATCAAGAATCCCGAGGCGGCAACCGGGAGCAGCGTCTCTTCGGTATCGATGCTCTACGGCCCGTCGAGCGGCTTTTCCATCAGCGCCAATACCTTGGCCAGCATTCAGAATTTGAAATTCGGAAAGTAACGGAATGCAATCGGGAATTTATGTCGGGCTTTCTGCACAGATCGCCCTTGAGAAGCGGCTCGAGACCATCGCCAACAACGTCGCCAATGCCGGCACGGCGGGCTTCCGCGCCGACGCCGTCAAATTCGAAGCCGTATTGTCGCGCTCGGCCAACAACACCGTTGCGTTCGCGTCGCCCGGCGAGAACTACATCTCGCGCCAGACCGGCGCGATCTCCAAGACCGACAACCCGCTCGACGTTGCGATGGCGGGCGACGGCTGGTTCGCGTTCCAGACACCGCAGGGCGTCGTCTATACGCGCGACGGGCGCATGCAAATGACCGCTGAAGGCGAGCTGCGCACGATGACCGGCTATCCGATGGTGGATCCGGGCGGCGCCACCCTCGTGCTCGACCCCAATGGCGGCGAACCCTGGATCGGTGCCGACGGCAGCATCACGCAGGATGGCCGTGCCGTCGGCTCGATCGGCGTGTTCCAGATCCCGCCCGAGGCCAAGCTGTCAAGGTTCGAGAATTCCGGCGTCACGACCGATCTGCCCGCCGCCGCGGTCTTCGAGGCTTCCGACATCCGGGTGCTGCAGGGCCACAGCGAAGGGTCGAACGTCAATCCGATCATGGAACTCACCAAGCTGATCAACGTCTCGCGCACGTTCGAACAGGCGAATACCTTGCTCGACAAGTCCGAGAGCTCGCTCGAAAAGGCCATCCGCTCGCTCGGCGAGACCTCGTGAAGGCGCCGATGAATCGGCTGCAGCGGCTCGAGACCGACATCAAGACCGCCGCGCGGGTGATTCCCTTCGTGCGCACCGGCGGTACGATTGCGGCGATTGCACCCGGGCATTTTCGCGTCGTCGGGCTGTCGCGCGATCTGCGGCTCGGGGCTCTGGTCGGCGTGCCGCAAGACGGCCGCACCTTCATCGGCGAAGTCGTGCAGATCGACCGGCAAGGCGCAACCGTCAAGCCGTTCGACACGCATTTTGCAGCGCCTCTGGACGCGGTCGCGCTGCGCATGCCGCCATTGACCCTGGCGCCGGATCCGAGCTGGCTCGGCCGCGTCGTCAATGCGCTCGGTGAGCCGATCGACGGCGGCGGACCGCTCACCATGGGTGATCGGCTGATGCCCACCGAAGCCGACCCGCCGCACGCCATGAAGCGCTCGCGGGTCCGCACACCGCTGCGCACCGGTGTCCGCGTCCTCGACCTGTTCGCACCGCTCTGCGTCGGCCAGCGCATCGGAATCTTCGCCGGCTCCGGCGTCGGCAAATCGACGCTGCTCAGCATGATGGCGCATAGCCGCGGTTTCGACGTCATCGTTGTTGCGATGGTCGGCGAACGCGGACGCGAGGTGCGCGAATTTCTCGACGAGGCCCTGATCGAGAACCGCAGCCGCTCGACCACGGTCGTTTCGACCAGCGACGAAAGCCCGATGATGCGCCGCCTCGCGCCCAAGACCGCGATGGCGATCGCCGAATATTTCCGCGACCGCGGCCAGTCCGTCCTGCTGATCGTCGATTCGATCACCCGCTTCGCGCATGCGGCCCGCGACGTCGCGCTGGCGGCCGGCGAACCCGCGGTGGCGCGCGGCTATACGCCGAGCGTGTTCAGCGATCTGCCGCGCCTGCTCGAGCGCAGCGGTCCCGGCGAAGAAGGCAAAGGCGCCATTACCGGAATATTCGCCGTTCTGGTCGAGGGCGACGACTACAACGAGCCGATCGCCGACACCATTCGCGGCACGCTCGACGGCCACATCGTGCTCGACCGCGCGATCGCGGACCAGGGCCGCTATCCGGCGGTCAGCGTGCTCGGCTCGGTCTCGCGGCTCGCCCACCATGTCTGGGCTCCCGAGCAGCGCGAGCTGGTGAGCCGGCTGCGCGCCATGATGGCGCGCTTCGAGGACACCCGCGACCTGCGCCTGATGGGCGGCTATCAGAGCGGCCGCGATGCCGAGCTCGATCAGGCGATCGCGCTCGTGCCGAAGGTCTACGATGCCTTGCGCCAGGGCCCGACCGACGCGCTGTCGAGCGATGCTTTTCGCGAGCTCAACGCGGCGATCAAGCAGAGCAGGGCCTGAACCGGCAGTGCTCGTGGACATGGCGGTCACGGACGTATTGACAATGTGTATACGAGCGCCGATATATGGCGCATGGCGAAGGATCGCTCCACATCGTCGAGCAGACCGGGCGCCGGAACCGTGACGGTTGCGGAACGTCGTCCTTCGGCTGCGGATACGAAGCGAAGCATCAATTTACGCGTCGAGACCCATACCCGCGAGCTCATCGACGACGCGGCCGCCGTCCTTGGCAAGACGCGTACCGAGTTCATGATCGACAGTGCCCGGAAGGTCGCGATCGATGTACTTCTCGATCAGCGCTTGTTCGTGCTCGATCCGAAGCGATACGACGCTTTTATCCATGCGCTCGACAATCCTCCGGCGCCGGGGCCTAAGTTGCGGTCCCTGTTGCGTCGAGCGCCGGCATGGGAAAAATAACCCCCACTTCGCGGAGCCAGCAAACGAAGCTTTCGGCGCCCGTCCCCTTGACGGCGGACCACGATCTTTCCGATTTCGACTGCGGTGAGCCCGCTTTGAATGACTGGCTAAAGCAGCGCGCTCTCAAGAATGAGAGCCGCTTCTCCCGCACCTATGTCGTTTGCGATGGCAATCGGGTCGTGGCCTATTTTTGCATTTCCGCTGGGTCTGTTGAGCGAGCGTCCGCTCCGGGCAAGGTGCGGCGCAATGCGCCTGATACGATTCCGATTTCGATAATCGGCCGTCTGGCGGTCAGCCACGACTACGCGGGCCGCGGGCTTGGCGCCGATTTGCTGTCGGATGCGCTTCGCCGCATCGCGGTCGCCTCCCAGAGCATCGGCATCGGTGCCGTGCTCGTGCAGGCCAAGGACGAAGCGGCGAAGGGGTTCTATATGGCCTGTGCAGAGTTCATCGAGTATCCGGTGGACAGCCGCACGCTGTTTCTTCCTATCGAAACAGTAATCGCCGCCTATAATTGATCAGCCACCAGAGGGCCCGGCCGACCCGCTGTCGAGCGATGCGTTTCGCGAGCTCAAGGCCGCGATCAAGCAGAGCAGGGGTTGAATCCCGACGGGACTGGCTTTCGACCTGGCGCGATCCGCTCACCGTTCACTGCTCAAGCATACAAGCCCGCCACGATCGGCATGCGGGCGGCGCGAATGGCGGGAAACAGTCCGCCGATCAGCCCGACCACCAATGCGAGCAACACCCCCTGCCAGATCAGCGCGGGGCTGAGCTTGAAGGCGAATACCACCTGGGTGAAGCTGCCGCCGAGCGTCGAGGCCGTGAGGCCATCAAAGATCAAGTAGGTGGCAGCGGCACCGATCACGCCGCCGATCGCCGCAAGCACCAGCGACTCGATCATGGTTCCGACGAAGGCGGGAAAGCCGCCGAAGCCGATGGCGCGCAACGTCGCAATCTCGACTGCGCGCGCGGCGACGGAGGAATACATGGTGTTGAGTGCGCCCGCGAGCGCACCGAACGCCATCGCGATGGCGAGCGGCCAGCCGAGCTTCTGGATCACATCCGTGGTCTGCCCGGCCTGGTCGGCGAAATATGCCGCTTCGCTCTTCACATCGAGCTTCATGCGCGCATCGTTGTCGTTGTAGCTCTTGAGTGCCGCTAGGCTCGCGGGATTCTCCAGCCGTGCCCGCACCGTCTGGACGACGTTCGGCCGGTTGAACAGGCTCTGCACCACCGGCAGATCGGCCCAGATCTCGGACTCGAACACGCTGCCTTCCGCCTCGAAGATGCCGACCACCGTCCAGCGGCTGGTGGCGAAGGCCACGGTCTTGCCCAGCTCGAAACCGGCGAACTCTTTCAACAGCCCCTTGCCGACCACGACCTCATTGGCGCCGCGGTTGAACATGCGGCCTTCCGTGATCGCAATCCCCTTGCGCAGCGTCGCACCCTGCTCGCCGATGCCGCGCAACGGCAGATTAGCCTTGGTCAGGCTCGAGCGCTTGATGCCGTCCACGACCACGTACAGTTCGGGTGAGATCAGCGGCTTGCCGTCCGGTCCGCGCGCGATGCCGGGCGCGTCCTCGATCAGCCGCACCTGGTCGCGCGCGACCGTGCTGTTGATCTCGGCTTGCGAGCCGCCACGCAGGAAGATCGCGATGTCGTCGGAGCCGGACCCGGCGAGCGTGCGCTGGAATCCGTTCGCCATCGCGAGGAATGCCAGCAACACCATGACGACGAGCGCGACCGCGACCACCGTCGAGAGCGACAGCCACAACCGTTGCGAAATGCTCTTGAGATTGATCGTCGTGACGGCGATCACCTGCAGCAGCAGCGAACGCATGGGTCAACCTCGTCCGAGAGCAGCGGCGATCCGAAGCCGCATCGCATTGAGCGCGGGAATGATTCCGGTAATGAGACCGAGTGCCAGGATCATCGCGATCCCGGCAATGGCGATGCCCGGTGTCATCGCGAACCCCGGTATGAAGTTCGCCAGATTTTCGCGCAGCATGAATGCGATGAACGCCGCGATCGCCAGGCCCGGAATGCCGCCCAGCATCGCCAGCAGCACCGACTCCCCAAGCACCATGCCGAGGATGCGCTGCCCGGAGAAACCAAGCGTCTTGAGCACGCCGATCTCGCGCGTACGCTCGCGGATCGTCAGCGCCATCGTATTCCCGACAATCATCAGGATCGTGACGAATGCGGCGCCGATCACCAGCGTCATGATCAGCGCGATATTCCCGATCTGCGCCACGAACGCTTTGTTGAACGCTTTCTCGGTATCGGTCGCGGTCTCGTACGGTGAGTTGGCGAACGATGCGTCGATCGCCTTCGCGACCTTGTCGTTCACCGACGGCGAGGTCGTCTGCAGCACCATCCAGCCGATCTGATCCTTGCCGAACGAGCGCGTCTCGTCGAAATAGCCGTACTGGAACGCCATGAAATTGGTGTCCATTTGCGGCGTTTTCGCCTTCATGATGCCGACGATCGTCATGTCCCAGGTGCGCGCGCCGCTCTTCTGCGAGAAGATGTTGCTTGCAATCGGCACGCGGTCGCCGACTTTCCAGCCCCATTTGCGCGCCATCGCCTCGCCGACCAGCGCGCCGGTGCGCTCGCGCAGGAACGCCTGGCGCATGTCCGCCGGAATGTCGAGATCGTTGCCGTACACATCCATGTAGGTCTGCGGCTCGACCGCAAACACGATCAGGAAATTCTTCGGCTCCTGATAGTATCCGCCGAACCAGTTGAGATGCGCGACCTGGCGCACGCCTTCCATTGCGCGCACGCGGTTGAAATAGGCGATCGGCAATGGCTGGGTGAAATTGATCTTGTTGACGACCACCAGGCGGTCGGCAGCGGCCGCATCCTCGCCCGCCGTGAAGGCGCGATAGAAGCTCGCCAGCATCCCGAAGATCAGGAAAGCGACCAGGATCGAGACGATCATCAGCCAGGCGCGCAGTTTCTTGCGGAACAGGTTCTTGCGCACGAGCATCAAGTCGTTCATGCGGCGAGGTCCTTCTCGATGAAGCGCCCCTTGTCGAGGTGCCAGGTGCGGCGTGCATAGCGGGCGGCCGCGGGATCGTGCGTCACCATCACGATCGTCTTGCCCAGATCCTTGTTGAGCAGTTGCAGGATGGAGAGGATCTCGTCGGCGGAAGCGCGGTCGAGGTCGCCGGTCGGCTCGTCGCACAGCAACAGATTTGGATCGGACACGATCGATCGCGCGATCGCGACGCGCTGCTGCTGACCGCCCGACATTTCGCGCGGGTAGTGCTTCATGCGGTCGGCGAGATTGACGACCGCAAGTGCGGTCTCGACCCGTTTTGCCCGATCCTGGCGGCCAAGTTTCGTCAGCAGCAGCGGCAGCTCCACATTCTGCGCCGCGGTCAGCATCGGCATCAGATTGTAGAACTGGAAGATGAAGCCGATATTCGCCGCGCGAAAGCGCGCGAGCTCGCCCTCCGACAATGCGTCGATGCGCTGCTCGGCGACATGAATCTCACCGCTGTCGGCGTGATCGATGCCGCCCAGGAGGTTGAGCAAAGTCGTCTTTCCCGAGCCCGAAGGACCCATCACGGCGACGAAATCACCACGCGAAATGGCGATGTCGAGGTGATCGAAAATCGGAATCGTCTCCTTGCCCTTGACGAATTTCTTGCTCAAGGCGGCGAGACGAACCATGGAACTGTCCGGTGCCAATGCTCTCTCCTGCGGGATCTGTTGCTTAAGCTCGTTCTAGTTCGCGGCTGTCGATTCCTTGGGTCGCGTGCCGGGAGACGAAACCTCTTCGAGGAACGTGACCTTCACGGCCATGTCGGGAAGAATGCGCGGGTCCTTGTTCTTCACGCCGATGCGCACCTTGACGGTCGCCTTCTCGCGGTTGGCCGTCGGTACGATCGCGATCACTGAAGCCGGGATGGTCCAATCCGGATAGGCGTCGAGCACGGCATTGACGTTGCCACCCGTCTTCACGCGGCCGATGAACGCTTCATTGACGTCCACCTCGATCTCGATCGAATCCATGTCCACGATGGTGCAGATGCCGGTGCGGGTGAACCCGCCGGATGACATCGGCGAGATCATTTCGCCGGGCTGGGCGCTGCGATCGACCACGACACCGTTGAACGGCGCACGGACCGCGTGCTTCTCGAGCACCGCTGCGGTACGCTGCGCGTCGAGCCGCGCGGTTTCCAATTGCGATTGCGACTGGCGCAATTGCGCGGTCAGCACCCCGACCCGCGTCTGGGTCCGCGTCAGGTCGGCCTCGCTCGCGAAGCTCTTCTGCGACAGGCTCTGGACGCGCGCGAGAATCCGCGTCGCATCCTCGAGGTCGGCCCTGATCATCGCGATGGCGGCGTCCGCGGACTGGGCGCGCGATTGCGCCAGCGCCAGATCGTTTTCAGCCAGCACGCTGTCGAGCCGGGCGACGATCTGGCCGGCCTGCACCGTCATGCCCTCTTCGATCAGCACCTCGACCACTTTGCCGGTGATCTCGGCGGCGATCGTCGCCTTGCGCCGCGCCACCACAAAACCGGAGGCCGCGAGGCTGCCGGCCTGGCGTGGCTCGATGCTCACGGCGGGTGCTGGCGGCGAAGGCGCCGCCGGCTGCGGTTGCGCGGCGACCTGATCGACGCGCCCCATGAGGCGAAGCTCCGGGACAAACAGCGCGAGCGCGATGGCGACCGCAAGCGCCATACCGGCGATCGCGATCAACACGGGCCAACGCCGACGACTCGGCCGTGGCGCTTCCGGTGCCGTCCGGTCGATCGACAATGATCGCAGCAGCTTGGCCTTGTCCCCGGTCATTCCCTTTTCCCCGAGAGGTCCCCCACGCGGGTCGTGTATCGCCGCGAACTAGACCAACTTCATGGCCGCGGCAACACGGTTCACCGTCGAAAGCGCGCACACGCCCGCTTCCCTGACTGACTGTCTACACCAGTGTGGCACGGTGACGCAGCATACCCAACGGCAATGCGGGTGACGTTCCGTCGAGCAGTTTCAATATCTTCAAGCTTTTATACGCGCGTCCTTGCTGACGATAATGTGGTTACGCATGAAGCTTCCGAAGGATTTTGCGACATCTTATGCACGCGCCCGCGCAACTTTATTCATAAAATTCATGGATCAGGCCGCATTCATGGCGCTCGCCTGGGCGCGCTGGCGAAGGCTGGGGGTATTGACGCAGACATGGGTCGTGAAGCGCGCTCGCCTAGACCTGCAATTCGACCGCACGTGACAGAATCACGTTACCGCCGCGTGAGTCGCGCCCTCGGATGACGTTTCCTGCCGTCGTGACTTCACGATGTCCGCCGCATTCTGGCAACGCGACAGGTAGGCGTTTAGCGCGAGCACGGCCGACCTGATGCACAATGAGCGCGGCATCGAGCATGTGGCCCATGCTGCTGGGCCTGGCGAAGTCAGCCGACATATGCGCATAGCCAAGGCCCGTCCCCCGTTTCCCGACCAGCTCATGATAGAAAATGCCCAAGGCTTCGTCGTACCGGTCCTCGACGACGCCATTGAACAGATTGAGATATTCCGGCGTATAGACAATACCGGCAGGATCTCACGCGCCGAAACGCACGAGGCGAGATAGTTTGGGTCTAAAACATCAAGCTGAAAGCTGCCCGAGCGAACAGGAGTTCAGTCGCTGATGAATCCCGAGGCGCCGTACCAGTCACCTTTCGATGCCTTCGCGGCCTCGGCCGGGAAGACGCCGGATGCGCCGTTCCTGATCGCTCCCGCGAGCGCGGAGCTTGGCTACGCGCCCGAAGGGTTTCGGATCGGATACGGGGCGTTCAAGGCGGAAGTCGACCTTTTGCGCGCCGAATACGCCGCCGCCGGCTACGGACGCGGCGCGCGTGTTGCGTTGCTGCTGGAGAACCGCCCGGGCTTTTTTCTGCACTGGCTCGCGCTCAACACGCTCGGCGTCTCCATCGTCCCGATCAACCCCGACCTCAGAGCCGACGAGCTGTCGTTCCAGATGGATCTGTCCAAGGCCGATCTCCTGGTCGCCACACCGGATCGGATCGATCTGGCGAACAGCGCCGCACTCGGCCGCGCGCGCCTGATCGATACCGATGGCCGGATTCCATCGTGCCAAACCGACGTTGCGGCCCAAACCGCCGCATTGAACGATGAATGCGCGCTGCTGTTCACCTCCGGCAGCACCGGCAAGCCGAAAGGCTGCATGCTGTCGAATCGCTATTTCTTGCAAGTCGCTAACTGGTATCTCAGCCAGGGCGGCGTGGCGGCGCTGCGTCCGAGCCGCGAGATCAACCTGACGCCATTGCCGATGTTCCACATGAACGCGCTCGGCTGCAGCGCGGTCGGCATGATGCTGATCGGCGGAGCTGTCGTTCCGCTCGACCGCTTTCATGCCAGCCGCTGGTGGCAAAGCGTGGCGGACTCAGGTGCGACCGTGGTTCATTGCCTTGGCGTGATCCCGGCCATTCTGCTCCAGTTGCCGGCAAGCGAAGCGGAACGGCGGCACGCGGTGCGTTTTACCTTCGCGCCCGGCGTCGACGTGCGCCATCGCGCCATTTTCGAAGCGCGCTACGGCATTCCGATCGTGGATGCATGGGCGATGACCGAGACCGGAGGCGCGGCCGCAACGACCACGGCGCGTGAACCGGCCGGGTACGGCACGCGCTGCATCGGGCGGCCGACGATCAACATGGAGTATCGTCTCGTCGACGACCAGAACAATGAAGTGCCCACCGGCACACCCGGCGAACTTCTGGTGCGTGCGCGTGGCGCCGATCCGCGCGCAGGTTTCTTCAGCGGCTATCTCGGCGATACCGCCGCCACGGAGGAAGCCTGGCAGGGCGGCTGGTTTCATACCGGGGACTATGTTTCGGCCGGGGCGGACGATCTTCTGTACTTCTTTGATCGCAAGAAGAGCATCGTGCGCCGCAGCGGCGAGAACATCGCCGTGCTCGAAGTGGAATCGGCCATGCAGCGGCTGCCGTCGATCCAGGCAACCGCCGTGACCCCGGTGTCGGACGAGTTGCGCGGCGAGGAAGTGTTCGCTTTCGTGGTGAAATCAGCCGGGACAACAGAGCCGGACGCGCCGCTCGCCGAAGCGATCGTGAGCGCCTGCGCGGACTCGCTCGCCTACCACAAGGTGCCGGCCTATGTGGAGTTCGTGGATTCCCTGCCGTTGTCGTCGACCAAGAAGCTCGCGCGCGGGGAAATCAAGGCGCTCGC
>JBBWZU010000022.1:0-4955 GCA_039649225.1 Hyphomicrobiales bacterium
CCGCTGTTGCGCGCGCTGATGACGATTCCGCGCCGCCCCGACGCGCGGCTGATTTTGCAGAAGGTCGAGCCCGGCCGGCCACCCGGCTGGAGCCATGAGCCCGACTACAACGTGCTGTTTCGCGGGCGCGCGATCGGGCGCATCTGGCGCTTCGACTACGGACGCGACGCCGGCGGCGATATCGGCCGTCATCTTTGGCATTGGGACTGGCACGAGGTCGAGGGCCGGGCCGACACGACCGGCCACGCGCCGACACTGGAAGCCGCGATGACGGATTTCCGCCGGGCATGGGACACGCCCGCACCGACACAGCGCGAGGCATGAATGCCTGTGTACGGTCGCGTTACCGACATGATCGGAATACCTATTGTAAGTTGAAGTTCATGCTGACAATCTCATTTGTAGTATAAAAAGCTCCCATCAGGTTGTGTTTGGTTTTTTCGCGTACGAATTCGAGAATATGGCGCCCCGCCTCGATCGTTACTTGTCGATATAATCCGAGATAATCTTTGACTCTGAACTTTCGTTCGAATGATACTTGAATTGTCGAGGGGCGGGGACGCTCCAAATGCATCACGAACCTATCGAACCTCTGTCACGCAAACCCGTGTCGCGGCCGCGCGATTTTTTTGCGGCCGCGCTCAGAGTTTTGCCGATTTCGCTCGCCTTGGCGGCGGGCGCGCAGACGGCCGCGCGCGCGGGCCCCGAGGGCGCGAATGTCGTGGGCGGTTCGGCGCGGGTTCACAACCAGGGTTCGGCGAACGTCACCGTCGACCAATATAGCCAGAACGCCATCATCAACTGGCACACGTTCAACATCGGCGCGAACGAGCGCATCCGGTTCGATCAACCGAACAGCAGCTCGGTCATTCTCAATCGCGTGACCGGCGGGCATGGCCCTTCTGAAATTTTCGGCCGCCTCGATGCCAACGGCCGCGTCTTCGTCGTCAACCGTGACGGCTTCCTGTTCGGCGCGGGCTCGGTGATCAGCACCGCCGGCTTCCTGGCGACGACGAGCGATATCAAGAATAAAGACTTCATGGATGGCCGCCGCACCGGCCATTACAACTTCGGCATTCCGGGCCGGCCGAATGCCTCGATCGTCAACCTCGGCACCATCACGGCCTCGAACGGCGGCTTTGCCGGACTGGTCGCGCCGGGCGTGCGCAACGCCGGCACGATCACGGCGACACTTGGCACGGTGGTGCTCGGCGCCGGCAATATTTTCACGCTCGATCTCTACGGCGACAGGCTGATCAAGCTCAATGTCAATGACGAGATCGCCAGCAATGTGAAGGACGCCCAAACTGGTGAGACACTCAAGTCGCTGATCACCAATACCGGCAAGCTGAGCGCAAACGGCGGGCGCGTCGAGCTGACCGCGGTGGCGGCGCGCCAGGTGGTCGATTCGGTCATCAATACATCCGGCGTGATCGAAGCGAACTCCGTCGGCATGCGTGACGGCCAGATCATTCTCGGCGCCGCGACGGCCGCGACCAAAGGCGAGGAGTTTCCGACCCAGACCGTGAAGATCTCCGGAACGCTCTCGGCCGCCGGCAGGTACCGGCGCAGCACCGGCGGCACGATCCTGGTCACGGGCGAAAACATTCAGGTCGCCGGCGCGACGATCGACGCATCGGGCCGCGCCGGCGGCGGCCATGTGATGATCGGCGGCGGCTGGAGCGCGGGGAATACCAACAACGCGCTGGCCTCAAACCAGAACCTGAAGCGCGACGGTTACGGGTTTGCCACGGCCTCGACGGTCAGCATCGACGCCGCGACAAAGATCAACGTCTCGGCGAAGGACCGCGGCAACGGCGGGACCGTCGTGCTGTTGTCCGAGCAGAGCACGAGCTTTGCCGGAACGATCCTGGCGCTCGGCGGCCGTAGATTCGGCAATGGCGGATTCATCGCGGCGGCGAGCCTTGGGACGCTGAATTTCGCCGGAAACGCCGACTCGCGCGCGCCGAAGGGTGCAACCGGGCTGCTGCTGCTCGCCGCGCCCAATTTCACGGTCTGGAACGGCGCCGGCCCGGCACCGGACGGCTCGGCGATCCTCAATACAACCCTGCAAACCCAGCTGGAATCGAACAATGTCGCGCTGAACGCCTTCGGACGCAGCGATGGCGACGGCGGACGCTTCGGTGGCGACATCGCCGTCAAGGCGGGCCTGAACTGGGCGAATGCGAACACGTTGGCCTTGAATGCGGCCGGCGACATCACGCTGAGCGCGCCGATCATCACCAGCAACGGCACGCTGTCGCTGGCGGCAGGGGGAACAATTTCCGCGACCGATACGGTCGATGTCGCCACCTTCGAGCTGCGCTACGGCGACTGGAGCCAGGTGACCGCATCGCTGCCGACATTTTCCGCGAAGGACTTCCGCCTCGAGGGTGGATCGTTCCTGCGCGCCGAGGGCGGCGATGGATCGACCGACAAGCCGTATCAGCTCGCGGACATCTATGGCGTGCAAGGCGTCGGCTCGAGCCCGGCGCTGCTGACCAAGAACTACGCGCTCGCCAAGGATATCGACGCGAGCGTGACGGCGGGCTGGAACGGCGGCGCCGGGTTCCGGCCGATCGGCGATTCTTCTTTAGCCTTCAACGGCACGTTCGATGGAAAGAGTCATGCCATCGACAAACTGCAGATCAATTCAACCGCAACCTATAGCGGCCTGTTCGGCTATATCGGCCAGAGCGGCGTGGTGCGCGATGTGGGATTGACGCATGCCAGCGTGAGCGGGTCGCAGAGCGACGGACACGGATATGTCGGAACGCTCGCGGGTTACAACGCCGGCGTCATCCTGCGATCCTACACGACGGGCTCGGCCACCAGCACCGACTCCTACGACATCGGCGGCCTGGTCGGCCGCAACGTCGGCACGATCTCGCAATCCTATGCCGACGTCGCCACGACCGGAGGGGACAACAGCGCCGTCGGCGGTCTCGCCGGGGCGAACTTCGGTACCATCGAGGATTCCTATGCGCGCGGCGCGGTGCTGGCGACCTCCGGCGATGCGGGCGGCCTGATCGGCCTGAATAAGGATGGCAGCGTCACACGGACTTACGCGACCGGCCTGGTGAGCGCGCGGGGCGAAAGCGCCGAAGGCCTGACCACCGGAGGCCTGATCGGAAGGCGCGACGGCGGGACGGTCACGAACTCTTATTGGGACACGCAAACCTCCGGACAAAGCACCAGCGACGGCGGCACATCGCAAACCACCGCGCAGCTGATCGCATCCATCCCGAACGGGTTCGATCCGCAGGTGTGGACCGCGCCGCCCGGCCAATATCCCTGCCTCGCCAACGCGTGCAAACCGGCGCCGACACAAACGCCGGACCCGACTCCGGTCCAAACGCCGGATCCGATCGTCACACTGGATCCGGCTCCGCAGCCACCCGCCGACACGCCAAAGATCACGCCGGTCATTGCCCCGCAGCTCGTCGCGGCGAACTTCATCACCGACCCGACCGTTCCCAAGACCGGCGATGATCCGACCCCGAACACAACGCCGGTCAGCACCGCGTCGTCCGGTCCGTCGGGTGGCCAAGGCAATGCCGGCAAAAACGGCCGTCCGTCGGGCAATCAGGTGCCGCCGCCGGGCCTCGGCCCGCTGCCGAGCGGCATGCCGCCGCTGAACGAAACGCGCTTCCTCTCGAACGAAGTGGTGATGCAGCTCGGCGCCACTTTGCCGCCCGAAGCCATCGCGGCGCTCACGCGCAGCCTCGGCCTGGAAATCATCACGCAGCAGAACTTCGATGTGCTCGGCCGCACCGTCTTCCGCTTCCGTATTGCGGGCAGCCTCTCGGTGCGCGACATCATCAAGGCGATCGAGGCGAACCACGTGAACATCTCGGCGCAGCCGAGCTACACTTTTTCGCTCACCCAGGATGTCGCCCAGGCCGATCTCGCCGCAGATCTCGCGGGCGCGCCCGCCGACACCAATCGCCGGGGCGACGCCGCGCAATACATCGTCGACAAGCTGCGTCTGGCCGAGACGCACGCGATGGCGACCGGCAAGGGCGTGAAGATCGCGGTGATCGACTCGGAGATCGACGCCAATCACCCGGACCTGCAGGACGTGATCACCGCCACCTATGACGCCCTGCCCTCCATCGACCAGACCCCGCATCCGCACGGCACCGGCATGGCCGGCGCGATCGCCTCGCACCGGCGCCTGCTCGGCGTCGCGCCGGGCGCGAAGCTGCTCGCGGTCCGCGCCTTCGGTATCGACGAAAAAGGTGCGCAGGGCACCAGCATGAACATCGTCAAAGGCCTGGAATGGGCGGTCGCGCAAGGCGCCAAGATCATCAACATGAGCTTTGCCGGCCCGCGCGATCCGATCCTGCAGCAGGCAATCAAGAAGCTGAGCGATGACGGGATCATCCTGATCGCGGCCGCCGGCAATGCCGGGCCGAAATCGCCGCCGCTGTTTCCCGGCGCCGATGCCAACGTGATCGCCGGCTCGGCAACCGACATCGACGACAAGGTGTACCGGAACGCCAACCGCGGCAAATATGTCGCGATCGCGGCCCCTGGCGTGGATATCCTGGTGCCGGCGCCGGATGGCGGCTATCAGCTCACCACCGGCACGTCGGTCGCGGCCGCGCACATCAGCGGCGTCGTCGCCCTGATGAAGGAACGCAACCCGCAGCTCAAGTCGGCGGAGGTGCGCAATATTCTCGCCGCGACCGCCAAGAACATCGGCCCGGTCAAGACCGATATCGGCGCCGGACTGGTCGATCCGGTGCAGGCGCTGGGCAAAGCCGGGCCGAAGTCGGCGGAAGCGCGCTGAGCTTGTTGCCAGGACGTCAAGCTCGACGTCACGAATCAGGGCGCATGGCGCGGGAGCCTGGCCACGCTCACGGCCATCTTACGTCGGCACGCTCGCGGTACCGATCGGCTGAGGCGCGCGCGGGGCGTGGCGCGGCGCCGGCGTGTGCGACGTCCTCAGC
>JBBWZU010000032.1:0-10800 GCA_039649225.1 Hyphomicrobiales bacterium
CGGTCCAAGCCTGTCGGCCTGGGTCCCCGCTTTCGCGGGGACGAGCGGGAATACGCGGCGTTGTCGCGATCGCGTTCCTGTGCGGCGCGCTGGTGGGCGGCGTCGCGGCCGTTGCGGCGGCCGCCGACGAGCCGGCTGATCTGGCCGCCCTGAAGGCGAAATTCCGCCGCCCGGCCACGATCCCGTTTCCGACCTCCAATCCGTATTCGGATGCAAAGCGCGCGCTCGGCGAGACGCTGTTCCATGACCAGCGCCTGTCGGCCGACGGCACCTTCGCGTGCGCGACCTGCCATGTCATCGGCAAGGGCTTGTCGGATGGCCGCGTGACGGCGCTCGGCGTGCCGGGCCGCCCGCTCGCGCGCCACACGCCGACGCTCTGGAATCTCGCCTGGGCCGGCCCGGTATTCTGGGATGGGCGCGCGCGCAGCCTGGAAGAGCAGGTCGCCGGGCCCATCATTGCGCCGGACGAGATGGCGCAGCCGATGGCGGCGCTGATCGCGCGTCTGGCCAAAGACAAGGACTACCTCCGCGCCTTCGCCAAAGCGTTCCCCAAGGAGCCGCGCGTCAGCGAGGAGAATCTCAAGAAAGCGATCGCCACCTACGAGCGCACGCTGGTCTCGCCGCAGACCCGCTTCGACCGCTGGGTCGAGGGCGACGGCGCGGCGCTGACGGCACGCGAGGTCGATGGCTTCCGGTTGTTCGCCGGCAAGGCCGGATGCCAGAGCTGTCACGCCGGCTGGTCCTTCACCGACCACGCCTTCTACGATGTCGGCCTTGCCGGCGAGGATCGCGGCCGCGGCGCGGTGCTGCGGCTGGAGCAGGCCGAGCACGCCTTCAAGACGCCGAGCCTGCGCGAAGCCGGGCGCCGCGCGCCGTACATGCATGATGGATCGATCGCCACTTTGGCCGATGCGGTCAAACATTATGCCGAGGGCATCACCGATCGGCCGACGCTGTCGCCGGACTTGCGCAAGATCACGCTCAGCAGGGACGAGCAGGTAGCGCTGGTCGCTTTTCTCGGCACGCTGACGAGCGATGGCGATCCGCGGCCGCCGTCAACCATCGTGACGCAGGATACCAAGGCTGTGCCGGCCGAGCACGTCACATCGATCTCGCAGCACGATAAGCAGTTCACGCCGACGCATGCGGCGATCCGGCGCGGCGAGCGGCTATGGATCCTTAACAATGATAGCCGCACCCACAATGTGCGCGTCTTCGATCCGAAGTTCGATTTTGACTCCGGCGCGCAGGAACCGGGCGAGACCGTCGAAATCGCATTTCCCAAGACCGGTTCTTATCTGGTGTTCTGCGGTATCCATCCCAAGATGGAGATTACCGTCGATGTCGTGCGATAATCGTATTCTTTACGACTTTCGTCGTGTTCCGGCCCGACGTTGAGTTTGCGCACGCTTTGGATTCCCGCATGGTTTCTGTTACCCCAAGGACAACGGTGAAGATCGTTCACCTGTTGAACCATCCTGGGAGGGATATTCATGAAGCGTCGTCAATTCCTCAGTGCGGCCAGTGTCGGCCTCGCCAGCGCCGCGGTCGCGAGCCCGGCGATCGCCCAATCGATGCCTGAGACGAAGTGGCGGCTCACCTCGAGCTTCCCGAAGTCGCTCGACACGATCTACGGCGCCGCGGAGGTGTTCTCGAAGGCCGTGGCCGAAGCCACCGACAACAAATTCCAGATCCAGGTGTTTGCCGCGGGCGAGATCGTTCCCGGCTTGCAGGCCGCCGATGCGGTGACCAACGGCACGGTCGAGATGTGCCACACGGCTTCGTACTATTACGTTGGCAAGGACCCGACCTACGCGTTCGGCACCGCGGTTCCGTTCGGGCTCAACAGCCGCATGCAGACCGCCTGGCAGCATTTCGGTGGCGGCCTCGATCTGATGAATGAGTTCTACAAGAAGGCCAATATCTTCGCGCTTCCCTGCGGCAATACCGGATGCCAGATGGGCGGCTGGTTTCGCAAGGAGATCAAGGAGCCGGGCGATCTCAATGGCTTGAAGATGCGCATCGGCGGCTTTGCGGGTCGCGTGCTTACCAAGCTCGGTCTCGTGCCGCAGCAACTCGCTGGCGGCGATATCTATCCGGCGCTGGAGAAGGGCACGCTTGATGCCTGCGAGTGGGTCGGGCCTTATGACGACGAGAAGCTCGGCTTCAACAAGGTGGCGCAGTACTACTACTATCCCGGCTGGTGGGAAGGTGGCGCGATGCTGCACAACTTCATCAACCTCGAGAAATGGAATTCACTGACGCCGACCTATAAGTCGATCGTCAGGACCGCATCGATGGCGGCGCACGAATGGATGCAGGCCAAGTATGATGCGGTCAATCCGACCGCTCTCAAGAAGCTGGTCGCGGGCGGCGCGCAGCTCCGCCCGTTCCCACCCGCCGTGATGGATGCCTGCCTGAAGGCCTCGCTCGAACTCTACAATGAGGTTTCGGCAACCAATGCCGACTTTAAGAGAATCTGGGAGTCGACGCTTGCCTTCCGCAACGACCAGTATCTGTGGTGGCAGGTCGCCGAATACACTTACGACACCTACCTGATCCGCAATCGCACCCGTACTTAATTCCTCGGCGATTGGTCTATCCGCCTAAAGTCTATGGCGTTCAAGCCCGGGGCCTTGGCTCCGGGCTTTTTTCCCATTTCTCGGCGTGTTCGGATTCGCTATAGGCAGGGTATCCTTTGCAACGGATACCGGCCCATTTGGTCACCTCGATTTCCGTCGCGAGGCGAACGAAAAAACAAGAGAGGACCGATCATGAAACGCCGCGAATTTCTCAAGACAGCCGGAGTTGGGCTCGCTGCCTCGGCGGCCGTCGCCGCTCCCGCCATCGCGCAGTCATCCCCCGAGATCAAATGGCGCCTGACCTCGAGCTTCCCGAAGTCGCTCGACACGCTGTGGGGCTCGTCCGAGACCTTCGCCAAATATGTCTCCGAAGCGACCGACGGAAAATTCCAGGTCTCCACCTTCGCGGCGGGCGAGATCGTCCCCGGCCTGCAGGCGCTCGATGCGGTGGGCGCCGGCACGGTCGAGATGTGCCACACGGCCGCTTATTATTATGTCGGCAAGGACCCGACGTTTCCGCTCTTCTGCGCGGTGCCGTTCGGCCTCAACACGCGCCAGCAGAACGCCTGGTTCTACGATGGCGGCGCGCAGAAGCTGATGGACGAGTTCACCAAGAAGTTCAACGTCGTCAGCCTGCTCGGCGGCAACACCGGCTGCCAGATGGGCGGCTGGTTTCGCAAGGAGATCAAGGAGGTCGCGGACCTAAATGGCCTCAAGATGCGCATCGCGGGTCTGGCCGGAAACGTCATGGCCAAGCTTGGCGTCGTGCCGCAGCAGCTTGCCGGCGGCGACATCTATCCGGCGTTGGAAAAAGGCACCGTCGATGCGGCCGAGTGGGTCGGTCCCTACGATGACGAGAAGCTCGGCTTTCAGAAGGTCGCCCCGTTCTACTACTACCCCGGCTGGTGGGAGGGCGGCACCACGCAGCACTTCATGTTCAACATTCCGAAGTGGGAAGAGCTGCCGAAGAACTACAAGGCGATCGTGACCGCCGCGGCCGCCTATGCCAATGTGGAGGAGACCGCGAAATACGACGCGCGCAATCCGGCCGCCCTCAAGCGTCTGGTCGCGGCGGGTGGGCAGCTTCGCCCGTTCAGCCAGCCGATCATGGAAGCGAGCCTCAAGGCCGCCAACGAAGTCTACGCGGAGATCAATGCCAAGAACGCGGATTTCAAGAAGGTCTACGACAACATGATCGCGTTCCGCACCGACGAATATCTCTGGTGGCAGGTGGCCGAATACACCTTCGATACCTTCATGATCCGCTCGCGCACGCGGACCTGATCTCGCTGCACCGCAAGAACGAAGGCCCGGGATTGGTTCCGGGCCTTTTTTCGTTTGGCATGGGCAAATTGTTCCGTAAGATCGGGGCAGTCGGCAGCCGGTGACGGGCCAACAAGACGTCAAAAAAAGCGGCTCCTTCACGTCGGCAAACAAGGTCGGCAGACACCCAGGGGAAACGCCACATGAAACGTCGTCAATTTCTCAAGGCCGCGGGCCTCGGGCTCGCCGGTTCGGCCGCCGTTGCGGCGCCCGCCATCGCGCAGTCGATGCCGGAAATCAAATGGCGGCTCGCCGCGAGCTGGCCGAAGTCGCTCGATACGCTCTACGGCGGCTGCGAATATTTCGGCAGACGCATTGCAGAGATCACCGACGGTAAATTCCAGATCCAGCCTTTCGCAGCCGGCGAAATCGTGCCCGGCCTGCAGGTGCTCGACGCCGTTCAAAACGGCACGGTCGAGATGGGCAACACCGCGATGTACTACTACTGGGGCAAGGACCCGGCCTTTACCTTCGGTACGGCGCTCCCGTTCGGCCTCAACACACGGCAGATGAATGCGTGGCTGCGCTTCGGTGACGGCCAGGACCTGCTTAACGATCTTCTCAAGGGCTACAATTCGATTGGATTTGCGGCCGGCAATACCGGCGCGCAGATGGGCGGCTGGTTCCGCAAGGAGATCAAGACGGTCGACGATCTCAAGGGCCTGAAATTCCGCGTTGGCGGCTTTGCCGGTACGATCCTTGCCAAGCTCGGTTCCGTGCCGCAGCAGCTTGCCGCCGGCGACATTTATCCGGCGCTCGAGAAAGGCACGATCGACGCGGCCGAATGGGTCGGCCCCTATGATGACGAGAAGCTCGGCTTCGTGAAGGTCGCGCAGCATTACTATTATCCCGGCTGGTGGGAAGGCTGCGGCCAGAGTCACAACATCATCAATCTGACGAAATGGAACGAGCTGCCGAAGGCGTATCAGAATGCCATCCAGGTCGCGTCGGGTGACGCCTGGGCCTGGGTGGTCGGCAAATACGACTTCGCCAATCCGCCGGCGCTGCGGCGCCTGGTGTCGCAGGGCGCCCAGTTGCGCGCCTTCCCGCAACCGGTGCTGGAAGCGTGCTATAAGGCGGCAAACGAAATCTATGCCGACTTGTCCAAGACCAACGCGCACTTCAAGAAACTGCACGACAGCCTGGTATCTTTCCGAGGCGATTCACTCGCCTGGAATCAGGTCGCGGAGCTCGGCTTCGATAACTTCATGATGCGTCAGCGCACGCGCACCTGATCGCTCGGTGCGTAGGGCGGGCAAAGCTTGTCTCCGCGAAGGCGGGGACAAGCGTGCCCGCCATTCCCAATTTTTGCGGCGGCGGGCACGGCGCGATGTGCCTTTGCCCGCCCTACGGTCCGCGGCCCTGTTGCGCTATTGCTTGGCCGGCGGGCCGAAGTCGAGCGGCGGCGGTAGATCCGGCGTCTCGATCTCGATCCGCACCTTCGAGGGATCGATCACCGGTCCCGTGCTTTTGTAGTGCATCACCATGGACGGGAAGGCGATGACGAGCGCGACCCCGATGCACTGGATCAGCACGAACGGCACTGCGCCCCAGTAGATCTGGCCGGTCGTCACCGGCTCGGTGAGCTTGCCCGATACGCGATCGACATAGGCTTCACGCGGCGCAACCGAGCGCAGGTAGAACAGCGCGAAACCGAATGGCGGGTGCATGAACGAAGTCTGCATGTTCACGCCCAGCATCACGCCGAACCAGATGAGATCGATGCCGAGGCGGTCCGCCGCCGGGCCGAGCAGCGGAATGACGATGAAGGCGATCTCGAAGAAGTCGAGGAAGAAGGCCAGGAAGAAGATGAAGATGTTGACGAACACCAGGAAGCCGATCTGCCCGCCCGGCAGCGACACCAGCATCTCCTCGACCCAGCGGTGACCGTCGACGCCGTAGAACGTGAGCGAGAACACGCGCGCGCCGACCAGGATGAACACCACGAAGGCCGAGAGCTTGGCGGTCGATTCGACCGCCTGGCGCGTCAGGTCGAAGGTGAGCCGCCGTTTCAGCATCGCGAGGATCATGGCGCCCGCGGCGCCCATCGCGCCGCCTTCGGTCGGCGTTGCGACACCGATGAAGATCGTGCCGAGAACCAGGAAGATGAGCGAGAGCGGCGGCACCATCACGAAGGTGACTTGCTCGGCCATCGCCGACACGATGCGGAAGCCGCTCACGCGCTCGATCAGGCCGGCGGCGAGCGCATAGAGCGTGCCGGCCGAGAGAGCCGCCACCAGCAGCGCCCAGTTCGGATGCGCATGCGTGTGCAGATAGTACCACAGCGCCGCGAACGCGACCAAAAGCAAGGCCGTGACGTAGACGTAACGCGCGCCGAACACGCGATTGAACACCGCGCACAGGAACGAAACCACGACGCCGACCGACATGGTCAGCACCACGAAGTCGGCGCCGGCGCGCACCTCCGTCTGCTTCATCAGGTAGTAGCCGACGATGCCGGAGAACAGCACCAGCACGCCGAGCTGCCACACGCCGCGCGCGCCATCCGGTTCGCGATACATGATGTCGCCGACCGGCAGGCCCGGCGCGGCCTTCGGCGCCACGATGCTCACGCCGAAGATATAGGCCGCATAAAGCAGCGCCAGCACGAGGCCGGGAATGAACGCGCCCTCGTACATGTCGCCGACCGACTTGCCGAGTTGGTCGGCCATCACAATCAGCACCAGCGAGGGCGGAATGATCTGCGCCAGCGTGCCGGATGCCGCGATGACGCCAGAGGCGACGCGCCGGTCATAGCCGTAGCGCAGCATGATCGGCAGCGAGATCAATCCCATCGAGATGACCGAGGCCGCGACCACGCCGGTTGTCGCCGCGAGCAGCGCGCCGACGAAGATCACCGCATAGGCGAGGCCGCCGCGGATCGTGCCGAACAGCTGCCCGATCGTGTCGAGCAGGTCTTCGGCCATGCCCGATCTTTCCAGTATCAGCCCCATGAAGGTGAAGAACGGGATCGCCAGCAACACGTCGTTGTTCATGATCCCGTAGATGCGCTCGGGGAGCGCCTGCAGGAAGTCGGGCCGGAACAGGCCGACCTCGATGCCGATGAAGCCGAAGATCAGGCCGACCGCGCCGAGCGAGAACGCCACCGGATATCCCAGCAGCAGAAACACCACCAGCGCCATGAACATGATGGGCGCCATGTAGTGGATCAGAAGAGCCGCCATGGAAAACTACTCCGAAGCGTTTACGCGTTCAGCGGATTTGTGAATTGGCTTCGGTTTCGGCGAGCAGGCGCGCGACCTCGGCTTCGGCTGCGGCTCGCAGCCCGCCGCCGGTGTCGTGCGGATCGGGGATCACCCCCATCATGACGGCGATGCGCTTGATCAGCTCGGAGATCGCCTGGAAAAACAGCAGCACGAAGCCGATCAGGATCAGCATCTTGGCGGGCCATTGCGGCAGGCCGCCGGCATTCATCGACTGCTCGTTGAGCAGCACGGATTTCACGACGAACGGGTACGACGTGATGATCATGATGACGGTCAGCGGCAGCAGGAAGAAGGCGTGACCGATCACGTCGATGGTGTTGCGCACGCGCGCGGGCAGCGCGTTGTTCACGATATCGATGCGGATATGCTCGTTGGCGAGCAGCGTCCAGGAGCACACGCACAGGAACACCGCGCCGAACAGCACCCATTGCAGCTCGAGCCAGGTATTCGACGACATGTCGAACAGCTTGCGGATGACCGCGTTGACGGCGGACACGATGACCGCCGCCAGGATCAGCCAGCTCAGCACTTTACCGATACGGAAGTTGATCGCGTCGATGACGCGGCTCACACCCAGGAGCACACCCACGTTGCCATCCCCTCTCGTGGGGCGATCTGGCAATCTGCCCCCTGTACTCGTCCCGTCTGGCTTACCGGTCTTGATGCCGGCCTGCCGCACCTTAGCCTCAACCGAGCGCCCGGCGTCAATCAAATCTTCACTGGAAACAAGCTTCTGGCGTGAATCCGCGCGCTCGCGGCAACGCAAGTCTCGCGCGCGCCGCCGAATTAGGCGCCGGGCTCGCCGGGCGGCACGTCGGCGGCGATGGTGCGCTGCCGCACGACCTCGCGATGCAGCGCGTAGAGCCCGCTTCCCACGATCAGCAGCGATCCGAGAATTGCGTAGCGGTCCGGCATCTCGCCGAAGGCCAGATAGCCGAGCACCCCGGCCCAGATCAGCAGCGTGTAGCGGAACGGCGCGATCGCCGCGACATCGACGCCGCGAAATGCAATCACCACGAGATAGTGGCCGATGCCGAGAAAAACCGCCGCGATCGTCAGCGCGCCGAGATCCGCCGGCGCCATCGGCCGCCAGTCCTCGATCACTCCCATCATCGCGCCGATGATCGCCGACCCGGCCGCCGCCATGAACGAGATCACGATGGTCGGAATCGCCGCGTGAAGATTGCGGGTGATCACGTCGCGGCACGCGCCGGCAAATGCGCAGGCGATCCCGAGCAGCGCCCAGGCGTTGAAGCTGGCGGGCGAGGGTTTCACGATGAACATCGTGCCGACGAAGCCGATCAGGATCGCGGTCCAGCGCCGCCAGCCGACCTCCTCGGCGAAGAAGATCACGGCGAGCGCGGTGATCATCAGCGGCGAGACCAGATTGATCGCCGACAATTCGGCGAGCGGCATATGGATCAAAGCAGTGGTGAACAGCACCATCGCGGCGCCGTCGAACGCCGTGCGCGTCAGTACCTGCGGCTGGAAAGCCGCGCGCAGGTGCGTCAGGTGCCCCATGGCGATCAGGCATCCGCCGACCAGCAGCGTCGCCATGATGCCGCGCACCGTGATCACCTCGCCGAGCGGATAGCGCTGCGCGGTCAGCTTCATCAGCGTGTCGTTGATGCTGAACGTCGCCATGGCGCCCGCAAGGGCGAACATGCCGCGTCGATTGGCGCGCGTTGTCGACACCAAAAACTCCGCTGGAGGCCGCAGGCGAGGGGGTGTGCAATTCACCGCGACAGAAGCGAATCGCTAACATGCGCCGCAGGCGTTCGTCGAGGTTGCGCGGCGAATGTTTGCCGTGCCGGTGAGGCATGCGACGCCGCGACTAAAGACTAAGGCGCACCCTTGACCTGGTATCCAGGTCCCGCATGGAGCGACTTTGAAAGTCGCGTGGCGATCGGGCCGTAACTGGATGCAAGCGAGGCCGGATAGCTGATCTCGAACGCGTTCACGACTTCGTTGCGGTGCGAGAGGACGTAGCGCTTGTAGAACAGTCTGTCGCCGCGCGTGCCCGACAGCACCAGCCAGTTTCGTCCGGCTGCCCGATAGGTGACCTTTTCGCCTTCCTTAGGATCCTCGCGCAGGAAGGCCTCGAGCCCCGCGACGTCATGCTCCAACGCATTGAACGAGCCCCACACCGCAAGTTTCGCGCCGTCGTCAGCCGTGAAGCTCAACCCGTCGTCGGCGTCCGGCGGCCGGCCGGGCTTGAAGCGTGAGGGGTACGCGATCGACGTGCCATAGCGGCTGTTGAAATAGGTTTTCCAGGCTTCTCGCGGCTGCGCGAAGGCGCCGCCGGAAATCGTTGCGAGCGCGGCGCCGATCAGCGCGCGGCGAGTGATGTATTCTGGCATGGTCCGTCTGGCGAAATTGAGCGGATGGAACCCGCAGGTATGATCTGATTAGGTCGATCAGACCCTGCGCCAGGTTCACGGCCGTACGGTATTTTTGACAAACCGCTTGGAGCACTAACCGCCGGTCACGCTCATGTGGCGCGACACCGCCGGGCGCCGCGCGCGCCGGTCGATGACGAAGTCGTGGCCCTTGGGCTTGCGCACGATCGCCTCGTCGATCGCCGCATTGACCAGCTCGTCGCTCTGCGAGGCGCGCAGCGGCGCGCGCAGGTCGGCGGCGTCTTCCTGGCCGAGGCACATATAAAGCGTGCCGGTGCAGGTCAGCCGCACCCGATTGCACGACTCGCAGAAATTATGCGTCAGTGGCGTGATGAAGCCGAGCCGTCCGCCGGTCTCGGCGACACGCGCATAGCGCGCCGGCCCGCCGGTCTGATAATCGATGTCCTCGAGCGTGAAGCGCTCGGAGAGCCGCGCGCGCACCATCGAGAGCGGCAAATATTGATCGAGCCGGCTTTCATCGACGTCGCCGAGCGGCATCACCTCGATGATGGTCGCGTCCATGCCGCGGCCGTGCGACCAGGCGACCAGATCGCCAAGCTCGTCCTCGTTCACGCCCTTGAGGGCGACCGCGTTGATCTTGACGGCAAGGCCTGCCTGCTGCGCGGCATCGATGCCGGCCATCACCTTGTCGAACTCGCCCCAGCGCGTGATGGCGCGGAAGCGGTCGGCATCGAGCGTGTCGAGCGAGACATTGATGCGCTTGACGCCGCAGCCGGCAAGCTCGGCGGCGTATTTTGGCAGCTGCGAGCCGTTGGTGGTCAGCGTCAGCTCATCGAGGCCATCGCCGAGACGGCGCGAGAGCGAGCGCACCAGTGTCATGATCGAGCGCCGCACCAGCGGCTCGCCGCCGGTCAGCCGCAGCTTGCGCACGCCGCGCGCAATGAACGCGCCGCACAGGCGGTCGAGTTCCTCGAGCGTCAGAAGATCCTGCTTGGGCAGGAACGACATGTTTTCCGACATGCAATAGACGCAGCGGAAGTCGCAGCGATCGGTGACCGAGACACGCAAATAAGTGATCGCCCGTTGGAACGGGTCGATCAGCGGAGCCGGCTTGATTGAAGCGGCGCGTTCGAAGCCCATTTTGTTTCCCGGCTGTCTTGTGTCCCGGCGCGTCGCGCCCTTCGGAACTCTCCGGTTCCAAGACGCTTTGGCAATCTATTCAATATGATATAGGGCGGCTTGGAAAGGATTCAAAGTCGTGGCTGAGACCATCGCCTGGCCGACCGAATTGCGCCTCGCCAAGGACCG
>JBBWZU010000058.1:0-8493 GCA_039649225.1 Hyphomicrobiales bacterium
GCGCCGGCGCGGCGCGGCCGAATGCGCCCCATTGCGGACGCATCAAAATCGGCTCGCAGGTCATCAGCGAGGCGGCGGAATCTCCCATCGCGCCCCAGGCGATGAAGCCGCCTTTGATGACCAGTTCTGGCTTGATGCCGAAGAACGCCGGCCGCCACACCACGATGTCGGCGAGCTTGCCGTCCTCGAGCGAACCGACATGATCCGCGATGCCGAAAGTGCGCGCCGCGTTGATGGTGTATTTCGCGATGTAGCGGCGAATGCGGACATTGTCGCCGCAGCCGGGACGCTCCTCGGCCAGCGCGCCGCGCTGGTCCTTCATCTTGGACGCGAGCTGCCAGGTGCGGCAGATCACCTCGTGGATGCGGCCCATGCCCTGGCTGTCGGAGCCAAGCATCGAGATGGCGCCGAGATCATGCAGCACGTCCTCGGCCGCGATGGTCTGCGCGCGGATGCGGCTTTCCGCGAAGGCCACATCCTCCGGGATCGCCGGATTGAGATGATGGCACACCATCGTCATGTCGAGATGCTCGTCGAAGGTGTTGACCGTGTAGGGATTGGTCGGATTGGTCGACGACGGCAGGCAGTTGGCCACACCGGCGACGCGAATGATGTCGGGCGCATGGCCGCCACCGGCGCCTTCGGTGTGATACATATGAATGGTGCGGCCGCGGATCGCCGCGAGCGTGTCCTCGACGAAGCCGGATTCATTCAGCGTGTCGGTATGGAGCTGGACCTGGAAGTCGATGTCGTCGGCGACCGCCAAGCAAGTGTCGATGGTCGCCGGCATCGAGCCCCAGTCCTCGTGAATCTTGAGGCCGACGCACCCGGTCTCGAGCTGCTCGATCAGCGAGGCCGGTTTGTGGGAGTTTCCCCGCCCGAGAAAGCCGAAATTGATCGGCCAATGCTCGGCGGCCTGCAGCATCTTGCCGACATTGAACGGCCCGCCGCAATCGATGCCGACCGTGATCGGCCCGAGCGATCCGCCCAGCATCGTGGTGATGCCCGATGCGATGGCGTGCTCGCACAGCCCGGCGGAATCGAAATGCACATGCACGTCGATCGCGCCCGGCGTGGCGATCAGTCCCTCGCAATCGCGCACCGTGGTCGCCGCCGACACGATGAGGCGCGGATCGACGCCGTCCATGATGGCGGGATTGCCCGCCTTGCCGAGGCCGACGATGCGTCCATTCCTGATGCCGAGATCGCCTTTCACGATGCCGAGCACCGGATCGATGACGACGACATTGCAGAGCAGGAAATCGAGCGCGCCTTGCTGGCTGGTGACGCCGGCCGCAAGCCCGATGCCATCGCGCAAGGTCTTGCCGCCGCCGTGCAGGCATTCGTCGCCATAGATCGCGTGGTCCTTCTCGACCACCGCGACCAGCGAGGTGTCGGCGAGGCAAATGCCATCGCCGGCGGTCGGGCCGTACAGAGCGGCGTAATCGCGACGCGGGATGCTGACCATCGGCTACTCCACGTTCCGCTCATTCCCGCGCAAGAGGCTATGAATTTTTCGGTTTTCGCGGATGGCAATCACACTCTCACCTCATCCTGAGGAGGCCGCGTAGCGGCCGTCTCGAAGGATGGCCGCAAGCACCACGTTGCCCGCCCTCGTCCTTCGAGACGCGATCCTTCGGATCGCTCCTCAGGATGAGGGCTCAGAAAACGGTCGAAACCGAAAAATTCACCGCCTCGCAAGTGGGAATCCAGTTCTTTGCTTTTGGCCCCTGGGTCCCCGCTTTCCGCCTTCGCTCTTTCGAGCTACGGCGGACTGAGCAGCGGATCCGCCGAAGCCTTGTGCGTAGGCGGGTCGCGGGGACGAGCGGGATTGGTGTCGATTTAATTCCAACGCCACGTTACGCACCCTTGAAGCCGGCGGCGCGCGCTCGTTCGAGCGCCGCGCGGCGCACCGCGTCGTCGGCCGCATCGCCTTGCGTCAGCGCGTTGAGGCCCGAGAGTTCGCGGCGGCCGCCGAACGTCACCAGCGTGACCTCCTTGCGCTGGCCGGGCTCGAAGCGCACCGCGGTGCCGGCCGGAATGTCGAGCCGCATCGCGAAGGCCAGGGCGCGGTCGAAATCGAGCGCCTTGTTGACCTCGAAGAAGTGATAGTGCGAGCCGATCTGCACCGGCCGGTCGCCGGTATTCACCACCTGCACGGTGACGCGCGGCCGGCCGGCGCAGAGTTCGACGTCCCCCTCCCCGGCAAGGATGCGGCCGGGCTCGAGCGTGTCGGCCGCCGCGCCCGCGGCGGGCCGGATCGGCTCGTGGATAGTGACCAGCTTGGTGCCGTCGGGAAACACGCCTTCGACCTGCAGGATCGGCACCATCGCGGCGACGCCCGGCAGCACATCGTCGGTCGACAGGATGGTGGAGCCGAGCGACATCATCGCGGCGACGCTCCTGCCCTCGCGCGCGCCTTCGAGAATTTCGTCGGCGATCAGCGCGACCGCTTCGGGGTGATTGAGCTTCAGTCCCTTGGCGCGGCGCTTGCGGGCAAGCTCCGCCGCGGTGAAGATCGTCAGGCGTTCAAGCTCCGTCGGGGTGAGCAGCATTTCGGCCTCGTTCAGTTCGAGAACAGCCGCACGTGCGCATGCGCCTGCCTCGCGCAAGCGACATCGAGCCAGGGCGTAAAACTTGCGATCTCCTCGGCGGCCGGGATCGGCTCCCCGGCGGCCTCCTCGATCGCAAGGAGCGCGTTGCCGAGCACGGCCTGCGCCTCGATGGCGCCGATCTGGCCAAGCCGCACCGCCGCCGCGACCAGGCCGGATGCCGTGGTGTAGCCGGACATCGCGACAGCGTGCGGCTCCGAAATACCAAGACTGCGCCAGACCAGCCCCTGCACGACCGCAAGGTGCCCGTGCGCGTGCCCGGCATCGATCAACGCGCGAAACGCCGCCGCGCAGTCCGTTCCAAGCCGGACGTGGGCCGCAAGCAGCGCGCCGCCGTTGCGTTTCGAGCCGGTGCGCAGCGGCTCTGCGATCGTCGAAGCCTCGAGCGCCGCGTCGATTGCGGCCACGCGATCGAGATCGCGTGCGCGAAACGCATGCACCAGCGCGACACGATCGGCGCAGGCCCAGCGATGGCGGATCGTGGCCTCGACGGCGGCGGCAAGCCGCGCGCGATCGAGCCGTGGACCCTGCGCCGCCAATCCCTCGATGCCGTTGGAGAACGCAAAGCTGCCACTGGGAAAAGCCGAATCCGCGTGCTGCATCGCCGTGAGCAAGCCGTTCATGACGAACTCCCCGCCTGCGTCACCAGCGAGGGGACCACGCGCCGTTCTGTCACCAGCGTGCTGAGGCGCGCCAGGTAGTCGTCCATCGGCGCTTCGAGGGCGACCAGCAGCGCCTCGCCTTCAAAGCGCACCCGCCAATGCAGATTGCCGGCGTGGTAGCCAAGCTCGATGGCATCGGCGATCGCGCGCGGCTGGAGACGCAGCCAGCGTTCCTCGTCGACGCGTACCACGATGGCGCGATCGGGCTCGACCAGCAGCACCGCGCCGTCGAACAGATGCTGGTCGCGCGGTAACGCGATGGCGACATCGGCGCCGCCGCGCGTCGTGACACGCAAACGCCGGCGCGCCACGTCGGCGGCCGGAATCGTCACCAGATCGACCGCGCCGCGATGCTCGAGCTCGTGGAGACGCTCCGACAAATCCGGCTCGAGCCGGCTTCCAACAACCTGTTCGATCAAAAGCATCGGCGCCACCCTTTCCGTCCAGTTCGACGCCGCCGCGCGCACGGACACGCGCAACGGCGCCGGCCGCCGCGTCAGGCATCAGCGGTGCGCGACCTTCTGGTTCGGGATGCCTTCGATCGGACATTCATCGGTGCCGACCGTCGGCCGCGTCAGCGCTTCGACCATCTCGCGCGTGCCGTCCGGATCGGTGATCCAGTTCTTGTAGAACTCGTAGGGGCACACGGCGTGGCCGCGAGTGTCGTCGCCGGAATTGATCATGCCGGTATAGCCGCGATGCAGCAGCTTGAAGAGGTGGTTCTGCGACTGCATGGTGCGGCGGGCGTCGCGGATCAGGGACACGGAGAGCTGGGCATATTGAATGCCGTAGTCCTCCTCGCCGCATTCGCCGAGCGTGCGGCCGTCGAAGCCGACGATGGCCGAGTGGCCGAAATACGAATAGACGCCGTCGAAGCCGGCCGCATTGGCGACCGCCACATAGACGTTGTTGGCCCAGGCCATCGCCTTGGCCATGATCACCTGCTGGTCCTTGGCGGGATACATGTAGCCCTGGCAACGCACGATCAGTTCGGCGCCGCGCATCGCGCAGTCGCGCCAGATTTCCGGGAAGTTGCCGTCGTCGCAGATGATCAGGCTGACCTTCATGCCCTTCGGGCCGTCCGACACGTAGGTGCAGTTGCCCGGATACCAGCCCTCGATCGGGACCCACGGCATGATCTTGCGGTACTTCTGCACGATCTCGCCTTTGTCGTTCATCAGGATCAGCGTGTTATAGGGCGCCTTCTTGGGGTGCTCCTCATGCCGCTCGCCGGTCAGCGAGAAGACGCCCCAGACTTTCGCCTTGCGGCACGCTTCAGCGAAAATTTCGGTTTCCTCGCCCGGTACGGTCGCGGCGGTTTCGTACATCTCCTTGGAGTCGTACATGATCCCATGCGTCGAATATTCCGGGAAGATGACCAGATCCATGCCCGGAAGGCCGGTCTTCATCCCGACCAGCATCTCGCCGATCTTCCGCGCATTGGCCAGGACCTCGGCCTTGGTGTGCAGACGCGGCATCTTGTAGTTCACCACCGCGACGCCGACGGTGTCTTTGCTGCTGGAAATGTCGCCGTGCAACATGTGTCTTCTCCCTGGTGCGATGTGACCAGCTTTCGAGGAATGGTGCGGACGTCGCGGCGCGCCCTTGAGCCGCTCGGTCCGTTGCTTCAGAGCGCCATATGGCGTTGCACGAGCTCGTCACTGAGCTCGCCGATTTCGCCCGCGGCAACGACGCGCCCCTTCTCCATGATGGCGAAGCGGTTGGCGGCGCGGCGCGCGAACACGACGTTCTGTTCAACGAGGATCACGGTGAGGCGCACCTCGCGATTGAGACGCAGGATCACCTCTTCGATCTCCTCAACGATGGACGGCTGAATGCCTTCGGTCGGCTCATCGAGGAGGAGTACCTTGGGATCGGCCGCGAGCGCCCGCGCAAGCGCAAGCTGCTGCTGCTGCCCGCCGGACAGCACGCCGCCGGGCCGATCGAGATTCTGGATCAGATACGGAAACAGCTCGGCGACAAGGTCCGGAATGACGCGCTGGCCATTCGGCCGCGCGAAGGCGCCGAGCAGGATGTTCTGGCGAATGGAAAAGTCCGGAATGATCTCGCGGCCTTGCGGCACGTAGGCGCAGCCGGCGCGCGCTCGACGGAACGTCGGCTGATCGCTGATCACCTTGTCGTCGAGGCGGATCTCGCCGGTGGTGCGATCGGTCAGGCCCATCATGGTCTTGAGCAGCGTCGTCTTGCCGGTCCCGTTGCGGCCGAGGATCGCGGTGATCTCGGCGGTCCGCACGTCGAGCGACACGCCGTGCAGAATGTGACTGCGGCCGTAGAAGCTGTCGACGTTGGTCAGGCTGAGCATCAGCGGATGCTCCTCGACCCGAGATAGGCCTCGCGCACCTTTTCGTTGCGTTCGATCTCGCCGACGTTGCCGTCGGCCAGCACCTGGCCGAGATGCATGACGGTGATCCGCTCGGCGATCTCGCGCACGAAGGCCATGTCGTGCTCGACCACCAAGATGGTGTGCTGCCCCTTCAGCCCGTTGATGATCTGCGAGGTGCGATGCGTCTCGGCCTGCGTCATGCCGGCGGTCGGCTCGTCGAGCAGCAGCACCTTCGGATTTTGCACGATCAGCAGCCCGAGCTCGAGCCACTGCGTCTGGCCGTGGCTGAGATTGGCAGCGAGCGCGTCGGCGTCCTCGGAGAGGCCGGTGAGCTCCAGCACCTCATCGACGCGCGCATGCGCCTGCCGCGAGAAGCCGAAGCCGAGATTGGCCAGCACGGCGGGATTGCGGCAGCTTGCGACTTCGAGATTGCGCCGCACGGTCAGTTCCTTGAACACGCTCGGGATCTGGAATTTGCGCCCGATGCCGGCACGCGCGATCCGGTGCTCCTCGAGGTTGGTGATGTCGGCGTCGTAGAGAAACACCCGCCCCTCCGTGCTCTCGGTCTTGCCGGAGATCAGATCCATCAGCGTGGTCTTGCCGGCGCCGTTGGCGCCGAGCAGCACGCGCAACTCGCCCTCCTCGATGATCATCGAGACATTGTTCACCGCCTTGAAGCCGGCGAAATCCACGCCGACGCCGTCGATTGTGAGTGCGGCGGTCATCGCTCCCTCATTCCGCCGGCTGCACGCCATTGCGGCGCGACGCGACATCAAGGCGGGACGGCGCCGCGCCGCGGCGGCTGACCAGCCGGTCGATCAGATCGTGCCCCAGTCCGGCGAGACCATGCGGGAGATAGAGCACCACGATCACGAAGATGAAGCCGATGATCGCCTTCCAGGCTTCGGCGAATCCTTCGGTTTCGCTCACCGTGGCCGAAATCGTGTTGATCAGGATCGCGCCGATGCAGGCGCCGAGCAGCGAGGCGCGTCCCCCGACCGCGGCCCACACCACCATGCTGATCGAGAAGGTCAGATCCATGAAGGTCGGCGAGGCGAATTCGGCGACGATCACATAGAGCATGCCGGCAAAGCCCGCGATCGCCGCCGACACCGCGAAGAAGAACGTCTGATAGAGCGGGACGTCGAAGCCGAGATAGCGCGCGCGGTTCTGGTCGTCGCGGATGGCTTGCAGGATGAGACCCGCCCGCGTCTCGATCAGCATGCGCGATGCGATCAGCACCACCGCGAGCGAGACGGCGACCAGATAATAGGTCTGCACCAAGAACGGATCGAACTCGAAGCCGGCAAGCTTGAACCAGCCGAGATCGGTCAGGCCATTGAAACCGTTGGTCACCGGCTGCGCGTCGATCATCACGAGGCGCACCAGCAACACGAAGGCGAGCGTGATGATCGAGACGAATACGCCCGCGATGCGCTTGCGAAAGATGATGAGGCCCAGCCCGAGCGCGACCAGCGTCGGCAGCGCGATGCCCATGGCGAGGCCGAACCACTGGCTCTGAAACGGCAGCCAGAGGAACGATGCCTTGGTGATGCAGCAGAGCTGCGTCGGCGCGCCCGGCTCCGCATTCCACAGCATGAAGTCCGGAACCGGTTTGTCGGAGCCTTGCTGCAGGCTGGTGGTGCTCGCGAGCTTGAGCGACATCGCCAGCATGTAGGCGCCGAGCCCGAAGAACAGGCCCTGGCCCAAATTGAGGATTCCGGCATAGCCCCAGGATATCGCCATCGCGATGCCGAGCATGCCGTAGACCAGGTACTTGGCGATGCGGTTGAGCCAGAAGTCGCCGACCAGCAGCGGCGCGCACAGGATCGCCGCGATGAACAGCGCGTAGATCGCGAACTCGATGTTGCGCTTCGCGAGCATCGGCTCAGCGCTCCTTGAAGGCGAACAAGCCCTTGGGCTTGAAGATGATGATCAGGATCACGATGCCGAACACGACGGCGCGCGCCAGGATGTCGTTGGTCACCGCGGCGACGCCGCCGTTGATCTCGCCGAGAATGCCGGCCGAGAGCACCGAGCCCATCAGGCTGCCGACCCCGCCGACCACCACCACCATGAAACCGTCGACCACCATCGAGGTGCCCATGTCGGGGAACACGGTCTTGAAGCCCGACATCATCACGCCGGCGACCCCGGCGAGGCCCGACCCGAACGCGAAGGTCAGCGCATTGGCGCGGTCGACATCGATGCCGCACGCCGCCGCCATGCGCCGGTTGCGGATGATGGCGCGCACCTGCGTGCCGATCGAGGTCCGGTACATGATCGCCCAGGTGAGGACGGTGAACACGACCGTCACCAGAATGATGAAGGAGCGGTACGCGTTGATCTCCACGCCGCCGATATTGAACGCACCCTGCAACGCCTGCGGCACGGTGACGTTCTGCAGGCCGGGACCGAGGCCCTCGATGTGAATGCCGAGGAAGGACAGCCCGAACTCGAGCCGCACCGCCTGCTGGATCAGGATCGCGATGCCCCAGGTCGCGAGCAGCGTATCGAGCAGCCGGCCATAGAGCCGGCGCACCACCACGCGCTCGATCAAGAGGCCGAGCAGCGCCGTGACGATGAAGGCAAGCGGGATGGCGACGATGATGCCGGCGCCGAGCCAGATGCTCGACATCACCGTCGTATAGGCGCCGACCATCACCATCTCGCCATGCGCCATGTTGATCACGCCCATGGCGCCGTAGGTGATCGCAAGACCGAGCGCCACCAGGAGCAGGATCGAGCCGAGGCTGAGGCCGATGAAGAGAACGTCGATCATTGCGGGCCGCGCGTCCGGGTGTTGAGCTGCCGTTGAAGGCGGCAGGAGAGCTGCCGCCGAGGCGGCAGGAGCTGGCGCTGAAAGCCGCAAGGG
>JBBWZU010000069.1:0-5871 GCA_039649225.1 Hyphomicrobiales bacterium
TCGTCGCCTATAAGAACGGATCGCCGGTCCGCGTACGCGATATCGGCCATGCCGTCAGTGCGGGAGAGAACGAGCTGATTGCCGGCTGGTTCAACAACAAGCGGGCGATCATCCTGGCGATCCAGCGCCAGCCCGGCGCCAACGTCATTGAGACGGTGGACCGGGTCAAGGCGATGCTGCCGGTGCTCCAGGCCTCAATTCCGCCTGCCGTCAAGATTTCGGTCATTTCCGACCGCACCCAGACTATCCGCGCATCGGTCAGCGACGTGCAGTTCACGTTGATGCTGACGGTGGCGCTCGTGGTGATGGTGATCTTCATATTCCTGCGCAATTTCTGGGCGACGGTTATCCCGGCCATCACCGTGCCGCTGTGCCTGGTCGGCACCTTCGCGGTGCTCTACGGGCTCGGCTACAGTCTCGACAACCTCTCGCTGATGGCCTTGTCGATCGCGGTTGGCTTTGTGGTCGACGACGCCGTCGTTGAGATCGAGAACATCGTACGGCATATGGAGGAGGGCCTCTCGCCATACGAGGCGGCGATGAAGGGTTCCGGCGAGATCGGCTTCACCGTCATGGCGATTACGTTCTCGCTCATCGCCGTGTTCATTCCGCTGTTCCTGATGAGCGGCTATGTCGGACTGCTGTTCCGCGAGTTCGCGATCACGGTGAGCGTGGCTCTCATCCTATCGCTGATCGTCTCGCGGACGCTCACGCCGATGATGTGCGCATACCTGCTCAAGCCTGAGAGAAAGAAACACGGATGGCTTTATAGGCTGTTCGAACGCGGCTTCGATGGGCTGCTCTACGTCTATGAGGCAGGCCTGAAAATCGTGCTGCGGCACCAGTTCATCACGCTGATGGTGATGTTCGGCACCATCGCGCTGACCGGGTATCTCTACGTGGTCATCCCTAAGGGCTTCTTTCCCCAGCAGGACACCGGATTGATCATCGCCCAGTCCGAGGCCGCACAGGATATTTCCTTCCAGGCCATGCAGGAACGCCAGCAAGTTTTGCTCGATGCCCTGATGCGGGATCCGGCCGTCGCGACAGTGGGCTCGGCAGTGGGTGCCGGGGGCGGCGTCTACACGGTCAACGATGGCCGCGTCTACATTCAGCTCAAGCCCCATGATCAGCGCGAGCCGATCCAGCAGGTGATCGACCGGCTACGGACCAACCTCGGCAAGCTCCAGGGGATCACGCTTTATATGCAGGCGGCGCAGGACATCACGATTGGCGCGCGGCTGAACAAGACCCAGTTTCAGTACACCATGAATGATGCCGACCCGGGTGAGCTCAGTCATTGGGCCGGCCTGTTCCTCGATAAGCTGAAGGCCGTCCCAACCATTGCGGACGTCACCACCGATCAGCTCAATGCCGGGCCGATGCTCAACATCACCATCAAGCGCGATGTCGCCTCGAGCTATGGCATCCTGCCCTACACCATCGACAACACGCTCGACGATGCCTTCGGACAGCGCATCGTCTCGACCATTTATACGACGCTGCAGCAATATCACGTCATTCTGGAGGTCAACCCCAAGTTCCAGTACGGGCCCGAAGCGCTTAGCGGCATCTATGTCAAATCGGCGAGCGGGCAGCAGGTGCCGATATCGACGCTGGTCGATTCGGTCGTGACGGTGGCGCCGCTGGTGATCAACCACCAGGGCCAGTTCCCGTCGGTGACGATCTCGTTCAATCTCGCGCCCGGTGCGGCGATCGGCGAAGCCGTGAGCGCCATCCAGAAGGTTGAAAAGGAGCTCGGCGCGCCACTCTCGCTGCAGACGAGCTTTCAGGGCAACGCCCAGGCGTTCGGCGCATCGCTGAAGAGCACGCCGATTCTCATCCTCGCGTCGCTCTTCGTCATCTACCTCATCCTCGGCATTCTCTACGAGAGCGTGATCCATCCGATCACTATCATCTCGACGCTGCCCTCGGCCGGCATCGGCGCGCTGCTGCTGCTGATGGCGGTTCACATCGATCTAAGCGTGATCGCGATCGTCGGCCTCATATTGCTCATCGGCATCGTCAAGAAGAACGGCATCATGCTGGTCGATTTTGCCCAGCAGGTCGAGCATGAGCACGGGTTGACGGCCGAGGAGTCGATCTATCAGGCCTGCGTTCTGCGCTTTCGACCGATCCTGATGACCACGATGGCGGCGCTGCTCGGTGGCGTGCCAATGATGCTGGGGACCGGAACGGGTTCGGAGATTCGCCAGCCCCTTGGGTATGCCATCGTCGGTGGTCTCGCGCTGTCGCAGATTCTCACCCTCTACACCACGCCGGTCGTTTATATCTATCTCGACAAACTGCAGACCTGGATGTTCCGGGGGCGGAGCAAACAAGCGGAGCCCGCCCATATGGAGACGCAGCCCGCCGAGTGATTGGCAAGGTCAGGCTCTCGTTCCTGACGCCTATACGGCGCACCGGTGCGTCTCGTCGCGTCTTTGCTGGATCCCAAACGATTGATCATGCTGCCGCGTTTGCGGCCCGGCGGCACGTTGCCATCCGGGTGCAGCGCGCATCGACTGATGAAGGCTTGGGCGCGTTTCGCATTTTCGCATGGCTGCTCGATCAATTTCGCACGAGCGCATAACTCGCGACAATCCGGCAAAAGAAATCTCGGGCGAGATCACTATTGTCGTTGTGGTCAGACGATCAAACGTTGTGACGGCAACTGGACGGTCTTTCAAAATGAATTCGCCGAAATCGGTCGACGCTGCAGTTGCGATTTCGGCAGACGCATCCGCGACGCCGGACGATCTCCCGCGCTTCGAACCCTATGAGGCTCCTGCCGGCGGCTGGGGTGCGCTGAAGGCAACCGCAGAGGCGCTGCGGGAGCAGAGCGTTGTCCTCAAGGGCGGCAAGACGCTGCTGTCGATGAACCAGCCCGACGGGTTCGACTGTCCCGGCTGCGCGTGGCCTGACCCGAAGCACACCAGCTCGTTTGAGTTCTGCGAAAATGGCGCCAAGGCGGTGGCATTCGAACTGACGAGCCGCCGAGTCACCCGGGAGTTTTTCGCAAGTCATACCGTTCGCGAACTCGAGCAACAGAGTGACTATTGGCTCGAGGAGCAAGGCCGGCTCACCGAACCGATGCGCTACGATGCGGCGTCGGACCACTACGTGCCGATCGCCTGGGAGGATGCCTTCGCTCTGATCGGGCGCGAACTGCGGGCGCTGCAAAGTCCGGATCAGGCTGAATTCTATACCTCCGGACGCACGTCGAATGAGGCGGCCTTTCTGTATCAGCTTTTCGTACGTCGGTTTGGCACGAACAATTTCCCCGACTGCTCGAACATGTGTCACGAGCCGACCAGCGTCGGCTTGCCCGAGAGCATCGGCATCGGCAAGGGCACTGTCATCCTGGATGATTTCAACTATGCCGACGCGATTTTCGTGATCGGACAGAATCCAGGCACCAACAGCCCGCGGATGATGACCGAGTTGCACAACGCGTCGCGGCGCGGCGTGCCGATTGTGGCCATGAATCCGCTGCGCGAGCGCGCGCTGGAACGGTTCGCGGCGCCGCAAGATCCGATCGAAATGGTGACGATGAGCGCGACGCGTATCGCGAGCGAGTATTGCCAGGTCAGCGTCGGCGGCGATGTCGCGGCCCTCAAAGGCATCATGAAGCTCGTGCTCGAAGCGCACGATGCGGCTGTCGCGGCCGGTGCGGCGCCGGTCCTCGACCTTCCATTCATCGCGCAGCATACCCACGGGTTCGGCGAGTTCGCCGAAGATCTGCGCCGCACGGCCTGGGACGACATCCTGCGCACATCCGGACTGGAGCGTGCGCAGATCGAACGCGTCGCCAGGATCTACATGACCGCGAAAGCGGTGATCGTCTGTTATGGAATGGGAATCACGCAGCATCGGCACGGTTCGGAGAACGTGCAGCAGATTGCCAATCTGCTGCTGCTGCGCGGAAACATCGGCAGGCGCGGTGCCGGCATCTGCCCGGTGCGTGGGCACTCGAACGTTCAGGGCGACCGCACCGTCGGCATCGATGAGAAGCCGAAGCCGGAACTGCTCGACCGGCTCGAACAAGTGTTCGGATTCAAGCCGCCGCGCGCGCACGGGCACACCGTTATCGACGCCGTGCAGGCGATGATCGACGGACGCGCGAAAGTGTTCGTCGGGCTTGGCGGCAACTTCATCGCCGCGGTGCCGGACAAGCCGATCGCCGAAGCCGCGATGCGGCGGATGAACCTGACTGTCGCCATCACGACCAAGCTCAATCGCGGTCATCTGGTCCACGGCAAGCAGGCGTTGCTCCTTCCATGCCTCGCGCGCAGCGACATCGATATCCAAAAGACCGGCCGGCAGGCGATCACCGTGGAAGACAGCATGTCGATGGTGCACGCGTCAGCCGGCCTCGTGCGTCCGCCGAGCGAGCATCTGAAGTCCGAAGTCGCGATCGTCTGCGGCATCGCCAGGGCGACGCTGCGCGATGATGGAATCGACTGGCTCGGCTTTGAGGAGAATTACGATCTCATCCGCGAGCGGATCGAGGATGTGTTTCCCACGCTGTTCCGCGATTTCAATCAACGAATCCGTCTGCCGGGCGGCTTCCACCTGCCGATCGCGCCGCGCGAGCGGATTTGGCACACCCCGACCGGGCGCGCGAACTTCCTCGTCTTTCCGGGTGTCGCCGAGGATCCGGCGGTCGATGGCGCATCCGTGCTGCGGCTGGCAACATTAAGAAGCCACAGCCAATACAACACGACAATTTATGGCTTGGACGACCGCTATCGCGGCGTGTTCGGCGGCCGCATGGTCGTGTTCATGAACGAGATCGACATGAAGGCGCGAGGAATTGCTCCCGGCGCGCTGGTCGAGATCGAGTCGCTCGCCGGCGATGGACAGAAGCGCGTGGTGCGTGGCTTCAAAGTCCGGCCCTACGCCATCCCGCAAGGCTCGATCGGCGCCTACTACCCGGAAACCAATCCGCTGCTGCCCCTGAGCCACTACGATGTGAAAAGCAAAACCCCCGCGGCGAAATCAATCCCGGTTTTCGTCCGGCCGCAATGAAGTCCGTGCGAGGCGTGCCGATCTGAATCCACCACAGGCTGAGCCCGTCAAGTCCAGAGGAGAAACGTGCAATGATTTCCAGACGTGAAGCGTTGGCGGCAACGGCCGCGGGTGCGGTCATCACCGCCGCGACCATGACGACCGCGAGCGCCGCGCCGGAAAAGTCGGCGATCTCGTTCGGCAATCCGAACGATCCGCCGCAGGGCGCCATCAACGCGGCGAATCCAAGGAGCATCACCGATCCCGGCCCGCAGAATCCGGCGATCAGCAGCCAGTTTCCGGCGGCATTTTCGCCGCCCGCAACCGACGTCGGCAGCATGCCGCTGAGCTGGGCATCATTCAACAACGCGCCGCGGCGCATTCAAAACGGCGGCTGGGCCCGCGAGGTGACGCAATCTGATTTCGCGGTCGCTGATACGATCTCCGGCGTCAACATGCGCCTCACGTCCGGCGGCATTCGGGAGATGCACTGGCATCAGTTCGCCGAATGGGCCTACATGACCTACGGCAGTTGCCGTATCACCATTCTCGATGACCAGGGCCGACCCTATATCGCCGACGTCAAGGAAGGCGACCTCTGGTATTTTCCCGCCGGCCTGCCGCATTCGCTTCAAGGGCTTGGTCCGGACGGCTGCGAATTCCTCATATGCTTCGATGAGGGCAAGGCGTCCGAGTTCACTACGCTTTTGGTGAGCGAATGGTTCACCCACACGCCGCCGAAAATCCTCGCCGACAATTTCGGCGTTCCGGTCGAGACGTTCGCGAATATTCCGCTGCGCGACCTCTATATCTTCCAAGGCAATCTGCCCGGCGATCTGGAGGCCGAGCGCGCGCAGGTGA
>JBBWZU010000086.1:0-4489 GCA_039649225.1 Hyphomicrobiales bacterium
GCTGCTCCTGCGACAGGATGAAGAGAAGCGCGAGCACCGGCAGGACGGCCGCCGCGAAGGGGATCGCGCCCGCTCCGAACGCGCTGTCGACGACCGCCCCGCCGATCAATCCGCCAAGCGCATTCGCGACATTGAAGGCCGAGATGTTTGCGGTCGCGGCAAGCTCGGGCGCGGCCTTGCCGTATGTCATGACCCGCATCTGCATCGGCGGCACATTGGCGAACGACGCGACGCCGAAGACGAAGGCGGCGGCCAGGAACGGCCATTTGAATGGCGCAAGGAATCCGACGACGATCAGGGACACGATCATCGCGGCCGGCCACAGGATCAGCGACAGACGCAGGTTGGCATCGGCGGTGCGGCCGCCGAGCATATTGCCGATGATGAGACCGAAACCAACGATGGCCAGCACCCAGCTCAGGTCCGCGGCGCTGAAGCCGGCGACCCGTGCCACCGGCGCGATGTAGCCATAGAAGGTCATGAAGCCGACCCAGCCGAGAACCGTGATGGCAAGGCTTGCGATCAGGTTGCGGTCGTTGAACGCGCGGAGTTGCGTGGCGATGCTCGGCGCCGAGCGGTCGCGTCCTTGCACGGGAACGAAGGCTGCAACCGCCGCGGCCGTGATCACTCCGAGCGCGCTGATGACCAGGAAAGTCATGTTCCAACCGAGCAAATTGCCGATCCAGGTCCCGGCGGGAACACCGAGCACATTGGCCAGCGTCAAGCCGGCGAACATCTGCCCGACGGCCTGTCCGGCGAGCTTGTCAGAGACAAGCTTGGTCGCCACAACCGCGCCGATGCCGAAAAACGGCCCTTGCGCCAGACCTGCAATCACGCGGCTGATGAGCAGCACGCTGTAACTGGTCGTCACGGCGCCGATCAGGTTGCCGGCGACGAACAGCGCCATCAGGCCGATGAGCACATTGCGCTTTTCAAAACGGGCAAGCCACAATGTCAGGATTGGGCCGGCGACGACGATAGTCAAAGCATAGGCGGTGATCAGGTTGCCGGCCTGGCCCTCGGTGACCCGGAGCGAGCCAGCGACCTGCGGCAGAATACCCGCGATGACGAATTCAGCGGTGCCGATGGCGAAGGCCGCAAGTGTGAGGATCCACACTTGAAGCGGCATTTTCGACTTGAGTGACATGACCAATGCTCCTTGCCGGGCTCAGTTGTTTTGCGGAACGGGTTCGGAAAAAACGGCTTCCAGCAGCGGGCCGCCGGGCGCGTGAAAGAACAGCCGACGCTCCTGCAGGTCGGCGAGGTCCATCGTCGAATAACGGATGCCGAGCTGATCGAGCTTCTGGCGAAAGGCCGCATAGCCTTCCAGTCGCAGACCGACGTGATCGATCGCCTCGGCTGGACGGCCGACCCCGTACTCTTGCGAGCCGATGATGTGGATGAGCGGACGGCCCTCGGAATAGAGCCAATGTCCGGGAATGCGGCGGATGGCGCGCGGTCGCTCGCCTTCTTCCAGACCGAAGACCGTCAGGAAGAAGCTCCGTGTCGCCTGCAGATCGCGGGTGCGAATGGTGACGTGGTCGAGGTTCATGTGGTGCTCCCTTTCTCGTTCTCGAGACGAGACTTAGAGCATTCACATTCTCCGGATAATTGGCTATGTTACGAATATATTATTCGGAGTTTCCGAATGACGATTCTGGACAACCTCGCCCTGTTTCTTCGCATCGTTGAGAAAGGCGGTCTCGCCCCCGCCGGACGAGAGCTCGGGCTTTCGCCTGCTTCCGTCTCCGAGCGCCTGGTCGCGCTGGAAAAATACTATGGGGCGGCGCTCCTGCATCGCACGACCCGAGCGATCAGCCTGACCGACGAGGGCCGCTTGTTGGTTCAGGGCGCGCGACGCTTGTTGGCCGAAGCCGACGAACTCGAAGCTCTTATTCGGCTGGGCGTGAACAAGATATCCGGGCCGATCAGGCTGAGCGCGCCGATCGACCTCGGCCGAAGCCACGTCGTTCCCATCCTCGATGCTTTCTTGGCCAAGCACCCGGAGGTGACCATCGATCTCAATTTGACGGATGGTTATGTCGATCTTGTTGGGCAGGGACAGGATCTTGCCATCCGGTACGGCGAACTGGCGGACAGTACGCTGCGCGTCAAGCGCCTCGCCGACAACAGGCGCGTGGTGTGCGCCTCCCCGGCCTATTTGAGAAATAATGGACGTCCGCAACATCCCGATGATCTTGCCGATCACGACTGTATTCTGATGCGTTTCGGCCTGACGATCGATCGAGATTGGCCCTTTCTGGTCGATGGAAAAATGCGGCGGGTCGTGGTCCGGGGACACCGGATTGCGAACGACGGCGGATTGGTCCGGGACTGGTGTCTGAACGGCTACGGGGTGGCGCGGAAATCACTGTGGGATGTCGACACAGATTTGAAGGCCGGTACCCTCGTCGAACTTCTGCAGGAATTCTCGCCTGGCGGCACCGGACTGCAGATCGTCTATCCTGCCACCCAGGATCAGCCGAAACGCGTCCGTCTCTTGATTGACAGGATCGCGGAGGCGTTTTCCGAGTTCGGCGCTTGAATCTCGGAGGTTGCCGTTCCCTTCGCGCATGCTCCATTTGAACTCCGCGTCTCAAATGACACGCCACCCAACGCCCGTCGCGCTAAAGCGGCGGCCCCTGCGTGCTGCACAGCGGCAGCTTGCGGATCGGGTGGCTCAGGCCGCTTTCCTCGCAAAGGCGATCACCAGAGGTAATTCTCGGAAAACGGAATAAAAAGCACCGTTTTTCGATAGTCCGCGTGGCCCACGCCGATCCTCGGCAGTATGGTCGTCACGAACATCGGCCGCTTTGGACAAGGCTGCGGGGCTCCATGCTCGACATCTCACCGGACGGCCCGCTCAATCGCGCGCTTGCGGTTTTGGAGTTTGTCGCCACCCAGAAGAAAGCGGTGTCGATCGCGGAAATCGCGAGCGAGCTCGGACTGCCGGCTCCAACCGCACACAGGCTCATCGGCAATCTGGAAGAACGCGGCCTGCTGCGGCGCGCCCTGCGATCCAAGCGGTTCATGCTCGGCAACCAGATGTTGCTCCTCGCCGCGAAGGCGATCGGCGCAGGATTTAGAACGGCGCGGCGCCATGCCGTCCTCCTGGACGTTGCGCGCGAGATCGGCGAACAGTGCGAGATCGGTGTCGTCCGCGACAACGCCGTGACCTACGTCGACAGCGTGCGGGCAGCGCCCTCTGCGGGACTCCAATTCGATCCAGGGCAGAACGTACCGATCCATTGCACGTCGACCGGCAAGATCTACATGAGCCGGCTCGCGCCAAAACCGCGCCAGACCCTGGTCCGATCGCTGAATCTGGAACCTTTCACCGAGAACACGATCGCAACAGCCGAGGCCCTTCTCGCCGAGATCGAGCGAACGCGGAAGCGCGGCTGGGCCAAATCGAACGAGGAGTTCGTCAAAGGCGTTGTCGGGTGCGCGGTTCCGATTTTTGGTCCGGACGACGACATCTTGATCGCCTGCCTCGGCATTTCGGTGCCCGTCGCCCGGGTGAGTTTCGATGCGCTCGACGACATCATTCCCCGGCTTCAAGCCGCCGCAACCCGGCTATCGCGCGCCATTATTGAAGATGAATCCGACGACACCAGCGAGGCCGCGGACCTGAACCCCGCGGCCTGATCGCCAACAAAACGCTTTTGGAGAATGTGATGGTCGAGCGCTTCGACAACGCTTCCGCGCGCCTGGAATTCCCCGTCACGCAGCGGATGCTCTATCTCGATTCCGCGCATCAGACCCCTCTGGCTGCGAGCGTGCGGGCGGCGCTCGAAAGTTTCTACACCGAAGGGCACGAATATGCCGGACCCAAGCCCATGTGGCTGAAGCGCGTTGAAGAAGCGCGCTCCCGGATTGCGAAATTGATCGGCGCCGAGACGTCGGAGATCGCCTTCACCAAGAACACGTCGGAAGGCCTGAACATCGCGGCGAATGCGATCCCGTTCCAGCCCGGCGACAACGTTTTGATGATTGAAGGCGACCATCCAAACAACGCCTATGCGTTCCTCAATCTGCGCCGCAAGGGCGTGGAGGTTCGCTTCCTGCCCCTGACGGGTGAGACTGCCGGTGCGGCGACCTTTGCCAGCCATATCGACGCGCGGACCCGCGCGATCTCGCTTTCGCATGTCACGTTCCATGCAGGTCACCGATTCGATGTCGAGGGCATCGGCAAGCTCGCTTGCGCGAAGGGCATCTATCTCGTCGTCGACGCGATGCAGTCGGTCGGCGTGCTGCCGATCAATGCCAAGGAAAGCGGCGCCGCGATCATTGCGTTCGGCTGCCACAAGGGTCTCTACGTCCCGCAGGGCCTTGGCGTGCTCTATGTGCGCAAGGAGCTTACCGAGCTTGTGCCGACGTTCCTCGCCGCGGCGAGCCTTGCCGATCCGCCGGCGGACTTCATCGCGCGCGCCGACAACATGGCGCTTCGCGAAGATGCCGGCCGCTTCGAGATCGGCAACTTCAACAT
>JBBWZU010000099.1:0-8834 GCA_039649225.1 Hyphomicrobiales bacterium
TTCGCGGGGCTCTTTAGCCTCTCGGCCGAGCGCATTGAGATCAAACGCATTCTGTCGCTCGGCGCGCTCGCCGGCTGCGGCCTTGCACTCTCGCTCTCGGGCCATGCCGGCAGCGCCGATCCGCGCTGGCTGATGCGGCCGATCGTGTTCATTCACACCGTCGGCGTGGCGTTCTGGATCGGCGCGCTGGCGCCGCTTGCCCTCGGGCTGCGGGCCGGCGCAGGCCGCGCCGCGCTCGCCTGGTTCTCCCGCGCGATCCCGCTGGTGCTGGCGCCGATGCTGCTTGCCGGACTGTGGCTGTCGGTCGTGCAGCTCGGTAGCCTCGAAGCTTTGTGGACCACCGCCTATGGCCGCGTACTCGCCGCCAAGCTCGCCGCGGTGATGATGCTGCTCGCACTCGCCGCGCTGAACCGGTTCCATCTCAAGACCAGCACGCGCCTGGTGCGTTCGATCAGTGCCGAGATCGTTGTAGCGATCCTGATTCTCGGCCTCGTCGCGGTCTGGCGGTTCACGCCGCCGCCGCGTGCCTTGGCGCTCGCCGCAGTGCAGCCCGCGCGGGTACATATCCATGGCGAGGTCCTGATGGCCGACGTCACGCTGGAACCGGGGCGCGTCGGCACGTCGCGTGTCAGCATCGTGGTGTTGCGTGGCGATTTTTCGCTCCTTGAGCCGAAGGAAGTGGCGCTGATCCTCAGCAATCCGGCGGCCGGCGTCGAACCGGTCCGCCGCGCCGCAACGCTGCGCGAGGGCGTCTGGCAGGTCGACGCGTTGCCACTGCCGGTAGCAGGCCGCTGGCAGCTCCGCGTCGATGTGCTTGTCAGTGATTTCGAGAGGCAGAGGCTCGAGGACAGCGTCGAAATCCGCCGCTGATCGAGCCTTACATCCTGCGGCGAGTTCCCGTTAAGGGCTTGATAACCATGATTCACTGCAATTTAGCCAAATGAGGAACGCTCTTCGTCCCGGGGGCTTAACCTGCCGAGGAGACCGTCATGAAAGCGGAACCGAAAGTTGTGCTGCTGGTCGAGGATGAGCCCCTGCTCGGCGAGTTGATGACCGAGGCGCTCACCGACAAGGGCTTCGCCGTGGTGGCATCGACCGATGCCGGCGGCGCCTTGCGCCATCTGCTGTCCGGCGCCGATTGCGACATCCTGTTCACCGACATCGATCTCGGCGAGGGCATGGACGGCGCGACACTCGCGCAGCTGGTTCATGCGCTGCGGCCCGCGCTGCCGATCGTCTACACCTCGGGGCGGCGTACGATGGAGGATTTCGCGACCGTTCCGGGCGCGGCGTTCCTGCCCAAGCCCTACTCGCTGAGCGACGTCGACCGGGCGCTCGCGCAGAAACTCGGGAAGTAGGCTACTCCGCCATTCCGCCGCGGGCGAGGAACTGTTCCAGCCAGTGGATGTGGTAATCGCCGTTGATGATGTCCTCGTCGCGCACCAGCGCGCGGAACAGCGGCAAGGTCGTTTCGATCCCGTCGACCACGAACTCGTCGAGCGAACGGCGCAGCCGCATCAGACATTCGCCGCGCGTCTTGCCGTGCACGATCAGCTTGCCGATCAGCGAGTCGTAGTGAGGCGGGATCGAGTAACCCTGATAAACGTGCGAATCGACGCGCACGCCGAGCCCGCCGGGGGCATGGTAGTGCACGATCTTGCCGGGCGAGGGCCGGAATGACACCGGATTCTCGGCATTGATCCGGCACTCGATGGCGTGACCCTGGAACTGCACGTCTTCCTGGCGCAGGGTCAACTCGGCGCCCGCCGCGACGCGGATCTGTTCGAGAATGAGATCGATACCCGTGACCTGCTCGGTCACCGGATGCTCGACCTGGATGCGGGTGTTCATCTCGATGAAATAGAACGCGCCGTCTTCGTAGAGGAACTCTACCGTTCCGACGCCGAGATACTGCATGTCGCGCATCGCTTTGGCGACCGTCGCGCCGATATCGTCGCGCATGCCGGCATTGAGGGCGGGCGAGGGGCTTTCCTCCCAGACCTTCTGGTGCCGGCGCTGCAGCGAGCAATCGCGCTCGCCGAGATGAATGGCGTTGCCCTTGCCGTCGCCGAGCACCTGGATCTCGATGTGGCGCGGCTTCTGCAGATATTTTTCCAGATAGACGGCATCATCGCCGAAGGCCGCCTTGGCCTCGTTGCGGGCGGTCGAGAGCGCGGTCGACAATTCGGCCTCGTTGGCGGCGACCTTCATGCCGCGCCCGCCGCCACCGGCGGCCGCCTTCACCAGCACCGGGAAGCCGATCTGGCGCCCGATCGCGAGCGCGTCCGCGTCCGACGTGACGCCGCCCTCGGAGCCCGGCACCACCGGAATGCCGAGCTTCTTGGCGGTGCGCTTGGCCTCGATCTTGTCGCCCATCAGGCGGATATGCTCGGCGCGCGGCCCGATGAAATGAACGCCGTGATCCTCGAGGATCTCGGCAAAGCGCGCGTTCTCGGAGAGAAAGCCGTATCCTGGATGCACCGCGTCGGCGCCGGTGATTTCGCAGGCGGTCAGCAGCGCCGGGACGTTGAGGTAGCTCTCCTTGGCGGGCGGCGGGCCGATGCAGACGCTTTCGTCGGCAAGGCGCACATGCATCGCGTCGGCATCGGCGGTCGAGTGCACCGCAACGGTTGCGATGCCGAGCTCCTTGCAGGCGCGCAGTACCCGGAGCGCGATCTCGCCGCGATTGGCGATGAGGATCTTGTCAAACATTGGTGCAGCCGGCGAATAGAAATTGGCGAATAGCGAATAGCGAATAGCGAATAGGGAAGAAACAAGAGAAAAGCGGGATAGGGGCCCTTACCATTCGCTATTCGCTACTCACTATTCGCTTCTTCTTCACTCAACAATCATCAGCGGCTCGCCGTATTCCACCGGGTTGCCGTCCTCGAACAGGATCTGCGTCACCGTGCCGGCGCGCGGCGCCGGGATCTGGTTCATCGTCTTCATCGCCTCGATGATCAGCAGCGTATCGCCCACCTTCACCACGCTGCCGATATCGACAAAGGGTTTCGTCGTCGGCTCGGAGGCGCGGTAGGCCGTGCCGACCATCGGCGACGTCACGGCGCCCGGATGCTTGGCGTGATCCAGCGCCGGGGCCGGCACGATCGCGGCCGGCGAGGGGATCGATGACCCGAAGGAGGCCGGCGCGCCGCCGCCCGCCACCACATGGGTCACCGACTGGCGCGCGATGCGCACGCGCAAGCCCTCGCGCTCGACCTCGATCTCGGTCAGCTTGGTTTCGTCGAGCAGCTTGGCCAGCTCGCGGATCAGGTCTTGTTCGTTCACTCCGTCGCCCGGTCTTGGTGTTGAAGATACTGTCGCGTCAATTTTTCCTGGCTCTCGGTCTTGGCTTCAGGTCTTGGCTCTAGGTCTTGGGCTTGGCCCCGATCAGCGCGGCCAGTCCGGTAATTCCCAGTGCGTAGCTCTCGATGCCGAAGCCGCAGATCACGCCCTTGGCGGCCTTGGAGATATAGGAGTGGTGACGGAAGGCATCGCGCTGGTGGATATTGGTGATGTGCACCTCGACCGTCGGGATACCCACCGCCGAGATCGCATCGAGGATCGCAACCGACGTATGGCTGTAGCCTGCCGGATTGATCACGATCCCGGCCACCTGTTTTTGCTTGGCTTCGTGGAACCAGTCAACCAGCACGCCCTCATGGTTGGACTGGCGGAACTCAACCGTCAGTCCGAAGCGTCCGGCGGTGTCGTGGCACAGTTTCTCGACATCCGCGAGGGTCGAATGCCCGTATTTCTCGGGTTCGCGCGTCCCCAACGCGTTCAGATTCGGTCCGTTGAGGACATAGATGGTCTTGGCCATTATTAAAGTGCCGGCTCAGTTCGTGCGCGCGGCTTTGATCTTGTCGCCGAGGGCCGTAAGGCCGACCGCGCCGACCACGACATCGCTGCCGATCACGTAGCTCGGCGTGCCGTTGAGGCCGAGCGCCTCGGCAAGCTTCATGCTCTCGTTGATCGAGGCCGTGACCTCGTCGCTCTTCAGGTCCTTTTCCAGGCGCGCCATGTCGAGACCGATGTCCTTGGCGACGGCGAGCGCCCGGGTCTTGTCGGCCTGACCGCGTCCGCCGAGCAGTTTTTGGTGAAACTCCAGATACTTCTTGCCGCTCTTGTCCTGCATCCGCACCGCGACCGCGACCTGCGCGGCTTCGACCGAGCCCTGGCCGAGCACCGGGAATTCCTTCAGCACGACCTTGAGCTTGGGATCCTTGCCCATCAGCTCGACCATGTCGGCCATGGCTTTCTTGCAGTATCCGCAATTGTAATCGAAGAATTCCACGAAAGTGACGTCGCCCTGCGGATTGCCGAGCACGACGTGGCGCGGCGAGTTGAAGATGGCATCCGAGTGGTTCTTTACCGCGGTGCGCGCCTTCTCGGCTTCCGCCACGGCCTGCTTCTTCTCCAGCTCGGCCATCGCCTCCTGCAGCACCTCGGGGTGCGCGATGATGTAGTCCTTGATGATCTTTTCGATCTCGCTTTTCTGCGGCGCGGAAAAGTTCTGCGCCTGCACGGCGGTGGCGCCGGTCGCCAGCGCGAGCGCGGCGGCGAGGCTAAGCTTGCGAAGGGCGCGGATCATTGTGCGGGTCCTGTGGTGAACGGCCCACGCTGTTGCGCGGGACCGATGGTGAGTTTGCTGCCGCTAAAGAAACTGGTGCGGGGTTCCTTCAGGCCGACGATGTCATCGGCCTTGACCCAGCCGGGAGACCCGGTCGGGAAACGGATCTTGGCGCGGGCGGCAAGCTCGCGCGCCGTCTTCATGTCGCCGCGGGCGAGCGCTGCCTGCGCGGAAGCAAGGTCGGCTTCCGACAGCTCACCTTTGCGGCCGTAGGCCATCGCGAGTTGGGAGTAAACCTCCGGCATCTCGGATTCGCGCTGCATCGCGACGCGCAGGAGCGAGATCGCCTCGTCGGCATAGCGCGGCTCATTCGTGGCGACCAGCGCCTGGCCGAGCATGATGCGGATCAGCGTTGCGTTCGGCGCCAGCGCGGCGGCGCGGCGCAGCGGCGCTATGGCGTCGGCCGGGTGCGTCCCTTCGAGCAACGCCTGACCCTTGAGCTCATGAAAATAGGGATTGTTCGGTTGCGTCTGGATCAGCGCATCGATCAGCGGCATCGAGACCGCCAGCCCCGAAAAGCGATAGGCCGCGATCGCGCGGGCATAGCGCGCGGGCAGGCTGGTATCGCTCGAGGGATAGCGCCGCATCACGCTGTCCGGACGCTCGAGGAAGCCGGCAAGCTTGGCGCGCATCATGTCGTGACGCGCCTGCAGTTCCGGGGGGTCGAGCTTGTCCCAATACGGATTGGTCTTGATCAGGTCCTCGAGCGCCGCGACGCGCTCGCTCGGCATCGGATGCGACTGCTGATACGGATCGATGCGCGACGCGATGATCATCATGTCGCTCGCGAAGCGCTTGAACGTCGTATACATCCCCTTGGCGGACTGCTGCGTCGCGTTGAGGAATTTCACACCGGCGCGATCGGCCGATTCCTCCTGTGCCCGCACATAGGACAGCAGCGAGCGGCGGATCATTTCCTGCGGGCCCATCAGCGCCGCCATGCCGGCCTGGCCGGCGGCGTTGCTGTTGCCGGTCGCGGCTCCCGCCGCGATCGCGCCGACGCCGAGCAAGATGGCGATGATCGAGGCCGTCTGCGCATTGGCGAGCTGCTCGCGCATCCGCGACAGATGTCCGCCGGCCATGTGGCCGGTCTCGTGCGACAGCACGCCGATGATCTCGTTCGGGGTCTTGGATTCGTACAGGGCGCCGGTGTTGATGAAGATGCGCCGGCCGTCCATCACGAACGCGTTGAAGGCGCGTTCGTTGATCAGAACAACCTGCACGTTCTGCTGGGCGAGGCCCGCGGCTTTCAGGATCGGCGCCGAATAATCGCGCATCAACTGCTCGATCTCGGCATCGCGGATGATCGGCAGGCCGCCTTTCGCAGTCGGCTGCGCAAGTGCGGGCTGGCTGGAGATGAGCAAGGCCGATGCGGCGACGCATGCAACAACCCGCGATGCCGGCATCGCCGAGCGCGATGCTGGCATCGCCAAGCGCGATGCTGGCTTCGCGCGGCCGGCCCTGCTAGGTCTGTCGCGTCCGAACATCCGCAATCCTGTTTTCGCGGCTTTGTGGTAAGCCAGTTCGTGGCTCTGCGCCAAATTAGGCACGCCCGCCGCCGGGGTCAACGCGCGCCCGATCACGCTTCGCGGCGCCGTCGCGAGAGCAAAGCCTGCTGATTGCGGCACCAGCGAGGCGGTCTAACCGCTTGCACCCACTGGAGAAGTTTACGCTCTCATGATGCTCGACAAAGTCCGCCGCCTGATCGTTCCATCGGCCCGCAGCGACGTTCCGCCCTTCATCGTGATGGACGTGATGGCGGCCGCCGCCCGCATCGAGGCGCGCGGCGGGCGCGTCATCCACATGGAGGTCGGCCAACCGGCGGCACCGGCGCCGCAGACCGCGATTCTCGCCGCCAAAGCCGCGCTCGACATCGGCGAGGTCGGCTACACCGAGGCCCTCGGTATCCCGGCACTGCGCGCGCGCATCGCGCGGCATTATGTCGAGACGCACGGCGTTGCGGTCGAACCGGAGCGGATCGCGGTCACGACCGGATCCTCGGCGGGCTTCATCCTGGCGTTCCTGTCGATGTTCGAGCCGGGGGACCGCGTCGCGCTCGCCAACCCCGGCTATCCGCCTTATCGCCATATCCTTCACGCATTGGGGTGCGAACCGGTGCTGATCGAGACGTCGGCGGCGACGCGCTGGGCGATGCCGGTCGACGCGCTGCTCGAGGCGCATCGCCGCAAGCCGCTCAAGGGCGTGCTGGTGGCAAGCCCGGCCAACCCGACCGGCACCATGATGCGCCCCGAGGCGCTCGCCGCGCTGATCCAGGCTGCCGAAGGGGAGGGCATCCGCTTCATTTCGGACGAGATCTATCACGGGCTCGACTACGCGTTCCCGGCCGAGACGGCGGCCAAGCTTTCCGACAATGCCGTGATCATCAACTCGTTCTCGAAGTACTTCTGCATGACCGGCTGGCGTGTCGGCTGGATGGTGGTGCCGGAAGCACTGGCGCGGCCGGTGGAGCGGTTGCAGCAGAATCTTGCGATCTCGGTTCCGACGCTCTCGCAGGTCGCCGCCACTGCGGCCTTCGAGGGGCGCGACGAGATGGACGGCGTCAAGCACGGCTATGAGGAAAACCGCCGCATCCTGGTCGAGGGCCTGCCGAAGGCGGGCCTGGCTGAGTTCCTGCCCGTCGACGGCGCCTTCTACCTCTACGCCGATGTGTCGCATTTCACCGATGACAGCTTCGACTTCGCCAAGCGCATGCTGCAGGAGGCTGGCGTCGCCGCGACGCCCGGGATCGATTTTGATCCGGAACGCGGCAAGCGCTTCATCCGCTTCTCTTATGCGCGCTCGGCCGCCGATATGCGCGAGGCGGTGGAACGGATCGGTGCCTGGTTAAGCAAAGGCTGAGTGTCGCGGTGATCGCAGCTTGATCCGTAGGGCCGCAGACCTTACATGCGTGGTTCAAGGGTTGCCTGATGGCAGCCCGCCGGGTTAAACGCATCACCCTCATCATCACGGTCTGACCGGACGGACGAGCAAGGCGCGTTCGCGGTCGGGTCATCAAAGGAGCATGGCGAATGTGGAGCAGCCCAAAGGGCTCCAAGGTTGAAGAGCGACTCGAGCGTGCGGAGAATGCCAAGAAGGCCTTGCTGGAGCGGTTCCGCTCCGCCCCAAAGCCCGGCGACCCGGCCTACGAGGCCAAGCAGGCTGAGCTCAAAGCGATCGCCGAAGCGCGCCGCCAGCGCGAGGACGAGCGCGCCCGCCTGAAGGCTGCCGAGGAAGCGCGGCTTGTCGAGGAAGCGCGTCTGAAGGCCGAGCGCGAGGCCGAAGAGGCCCGCATCGCTGCCGAGAAGGCCGCGCGCGAAGCCGCCGAGGAAGCCGCCGTCATGGCCGCGCTCAAGGCCGAGGAACTGGAGAAACATGAGGCACTGCTCGCCGAGCAGAAGGCCGCGCGCGATGCCCGCTATGCGGCGCGCAAGTCGGCCAAGAAGGAGCGGCGGCGGGGATACTGACGCCGCTAGGTTTTCTTCTTAATTGTCTTTCTTATAGTTGGTTTGGCCGGATGCGCGCCCGCGTATTCGGCCTTCAGCTTTTTCGGCGGATTCGTTCAGGCCATTGCCTCGGGTCGCGGCCGTTGGGGTAATAGGATTTTAAGCATTTATAACTTTCGCGTACCTAAAGCACGTGAAAGTTAGAAAATGTCTCTGCATCTTGTGGGCGAGACCCTCGATAAGACCCGCAGCCACTATCTGGCGGACACCGGGAAGCTGGTTCAGCTTGTGCGTGGCGTCTACGTCGATGCCGGCGACGACATCGACGCCACCGTGCTCAGGCATGCTGTCCGCATCGCCAGCTATCTCTATCCCAATGCCTACTTGTCGGCAGCCAGCGCGATCACTTTGGGCCCGACGCGCGACGGCCGCCTGTTCCTGAGCGGCCGACGCAAACAGCATACCCGCCTTCGCGCCCTTGAGATCATCCAGAACGAGGCACCCAAACATCCGTCCGTCGGCCCCGCCGTCATCGATGACGGCATGGGAGAACTCCGGATCACCGTGTCATCGATCCGCCAGCGTTTTCTCGAAGCCTTCCGCATGCGTAGTGAACACGCGACCTCGATCGACGAAGCGATGCGCGACGCCATCGCGGCGCGCCTGATCGAGGAATACGGAAGCGCGCAAGGCGCCGCTACCGCCATTTGGGCCTTGGCGCGTGAAAACGAATGGTATCGCGAAGGTGAGCGCGCCGA
>JBBWZU010000228.1:0-6492 GCA_039649225.1 Hyphomicrobiales bacterium
GCTCGTTGCCGCACACGACCGCGGTCGTCCGGGAGCGGGCCGGCGGGCAAAAATGGGCGATCGACGGCTGGACTCACGCCAATGGCGAGCTGCCGGACGTGATGCCGCTGGAACAGTGGCGATTGGAGAGCTGAGGTAGGGCGGAGCGGGTAGGGCCGGCAAAAGCTTGTCCCGCCAAGGCGGGACGAAGCGTGCCCGCCATTTCCACACGCGGGCACGCGCTTCGCGCTTTGCCCGCCCTACGATCCCCACAAACGAAAACGCCCGCGTCGAGCGGGCGTTTTTGGCATTCGCAGGTCGGTGGCGTCAGGCGCGGGCGTTGTTCCAGGCGATCATCTGGATCTCCGAGCGGGAAATACCAATGTCGGCCAGCTCGCGGTCGTTGAGGCGGGCGAGCTCACGCACGCTCTCGTTGTAGCGCCACCACGTCTGAAGCAGCTTCACGAAGCGGGAGATAAACATGGGGGCTTTCCTTCAAGTGCATTTCCGGCGGTCGGGGTATCGACTGTCGGAACCGAATATAGCCACCGATTCCGCATTGCAACACAATAAATGCTGCGTTGCAGCTATTCGAGATTTGCATGGCCCGGTGAAGAGTTACTTAACTTTCAGCCGGGCCATACAACCTAGCGGCCAAGGCCGGTCCAGGCTGCGCCCTTGATCTGGGAGCGGCTGATGCCGATGTCGCGCAGCGAGCGGTCGTCAAGCGCGGCAAGCTGGTGCACGGCGACCCGGTATTTCCGCCACGCGGAGTAGGACCGAATGAGTGTTGCGATGTACATATCACGTTCCTTCATGAATTAAGAGCAAATGATGCTCGTTCTGAATGGTTTGTGGGCATTCAAACCCAGAAGGTTCAATATTTTCTGAAGGAATCACATTTTCCCACATCGGGATAACTCCCGATAGGCGGCTGGCCCGTGCGGCGTTCCACGCGCTCAACAGCGGTGTTGAGGTGCGCTATAGACTCCTCGCCAAAAGGAGCCAGTCCATGCAACGCGCCTTTCCGATCCTTGCCGCCGCCGTCATTCTGGCGGCTTCCGCCTCGGCCGGCGATGCGGCCGATGTCAAGATTCTCACCGCCGGCGCCATGAAGGCGGTCGTGCTGGAGCTGGTGCCCGCATTCGAAAAGGAGACCGGCCACAAGGCCGTGGTCGACAACGACACCGCCGGCGGGTTGTCCAAGCGCATCCTCGGCGGCGAGGCCTTTGATCTCGTGGTCGTCACGCCCGGCGTGATCGATGACCTGACCGGCAAAGGCAAAGTCGCCGCGGGCAGCAGCGCGCGTGTCGCGCGCGTCGGCGTCGGCGTCGCCGTCAAGGACGGCGCGCCGCTTCCGGACATCAGCTCGGTCGATGCGCTCAAGCGCGCACTGCTTGCCGCCAAATCGGTCGCCTATATCGACCCGGCTTCCGGCGGCTCGAGCGGGCCGTTTGTGGTCGGCCTGTTCGAGAAGCTCGGCATCGCAGCCGAGATGAGGCCGAAATCCAAGCTCAAGAATGGCGGCTACGTCGCCGATCTCGTGGCAAGCGGCGAGGCCGAAATCGCACTGCATCAGATCAGCGAGATCGCGCCGGTGAAAGGCGCCAGGCTGGTCGGCCCGCTTCCTGCCGAAATCCAGAACTACACCACCTATGCGGTCGGTGTTGCAGCCGACGCCAAGCAGCCCGACGCCGCCAAGGTGATGATCAAGCTGCTGTCGGGCAGTGAAGCTGCCGATGTGCTCAAACGCCGCGGCATGGAGAAGCCGCCGGCGTGAACCGGCGTGCCACAATGTGCTACCAGACAGGCAAATGCAGTGGTTTTTATTTGAGCATGATCTTTTCCGAAAACCGATTCCTATCGCGGATCAAGTCCGGGACAGGCTTTTTCGGGATCATGCTCTGCGGGGAGGGCGTTCGCTTAACGAAACTGAGGTAGTCGAACCCCGATGAACGCATCCACGCTTCCCGCCATCCCGTTCCGCGACGTGCGCGCGGGCGGCGCCCTCGGCCACGCGATCGAGGCGCCCGACCGCGCCCGCGCGCTGCGCGATGATTGCCTCGCATGGTTTCCGCGCTCGGCGCGCCATCTGGTGCCGGCGCTCGATGCCGCCACGCGGCGCTGGCTGCGCCGCTCGGCCTCGCCCTACCTTCCCGAGATCGAGGCGATCGCGCAGACACTGCGCCTTCCCGGCATCTGGTTCCTCAACGGATCCTATCAGTGGGGCTGCACCGCGCTGGCGCGCGACGATGACGCGCCGTGGCTGGTGCGCACGCTCGACTGGCCGTTCCCCGGCCTTGGCCGTCATGTCGAGGTCGCGCTGATGGCTGGCAGCGCGGGCGAGTTCTACAACGTGACCTGGCCGGGCTTTGTCGGCGCGCTCACCGCCATGGCGCCGGGCCGCTTTGCCGCATCGGTCAACCAGGCGCCGCTCAAGCGCCGCACCAGTCATCCCTGGCTGCGGCCTTACGACATGGCGGCGAATGCGGTCGGGACCTGGTCGTTGCGGCACATTCCGCCCGACCATTTGTTGCGCCATGTGTTCGAGAGCTGCGCGACGTTCGAGGACGCCAAGGCGAAGCTTGAAACAACGCCGGTCGCGCGTCCGGTGATCTACACGCTGGCGGGCTGCGTCGCTGGCCAGCGCTGCGTGATCGAGCGCACCGAGGATACGCACTTGACTCGCACCGAGGACACCAGCGCGGCCAATGACTGGCTGGTTGCGCGGCCATCCTGGGAGGCCCGCGTCGGCGGCAACCAGCTGTTCACCGCAACGCCCGTTGCGGGCAATAGCGTGGTCCGGCGCGCGGCGCTGGCCGGCTGGACCGCGCCGTTCGGCAACGGCTTCGACTGGGTGACGCCGCCGGTGCTCAACCCGTTCACGCGCCTCGCGGTGGAAATGTGCGCGGCGCAAGGCATCCTGCGCGTCGTCGGCTATGAGACGGTCGCCGGCGCCGAATTGCCGCAAGCTGTGACGTCAGCGCGCGACGTGCGGCATCGGTTCGCGGACGACGCGCGCATCGCCGTCGCGTCGTGATCATGCTTTGGCTTGATCTCCGGAAATAGCGACGCCGGCTAGACCGGAGCGTGTGCCGCCGCATAGTGGAATACGATCGCGAATGCCGTCATGCCGACTGCCGCGGCGGCGATCGGGATCGCGATTTCGGCGGCGGCACTCCCGCCTTTCAGGTGATCCTGCCAGATCTCGAACTCGCCCCTGGCCCAGTCGCCGAACGCGTCCGGCTTCTTCGGCCGCGTGCCGGAGGCGTTGTTGCGACGGGCAACGCCGGCCAAGATAAGGGGAATCGCGATGGCGATGAAGATGAAGCCGCTGACCACCGTCAGCAGCCAATCCGCATAACCTTCCGTTCCGAACCCCCATATCGCCAAGGCGAACCATATCACGAAGCCGATCACCGCAGCCCAGACGAATGGATGAAGCCGGGCCGTGCTTGTTTGCCGATCTTGACGATTGGCGCTCATGTGATCTTGGCGAATGGCGCTCATGATGTGCTGCGCGAAGCTGTGGAGCCTCTCGGCCGCTCACATGGGTGGCCTGGCCGATGTCGCAAGCGCAAGGCGGAACAATCCGCAAGATTTGAATGAGCGGAACATGCCTAAACCTAAACTAATCGCGTCGTTCCGCGTCCCAGTGTCCGCCGCACCGCTGGCTGGGCGAGGTACCGCTCCAGCGACCGCCACCGGAGGATTCCGACAGACGACCGGTCCCTGTCGCTTGCTGGTCACCCTGGCGCACCCGAACGCTCACTTGGCCGCGCGGGCCGACACTCCCGAAAAGGTCGACGCCCGAAGCGCCATCATAGATGACGCGTCCGTTCGAGATCCGCACGCCGTAGCGATAGGCGCGGTCGCAACTTCCGTAGTCCGTGACGATGAGCACGCTCCACGGGCCGTCAAAACTTGTTTGCGCCGATGGCGCCCGCGCGCCGGCGGAGGCCATCGCTGCCAGCAACGCCGCCGCGACGATGGGACCCTGCCAGATTAATTTGTTCGACAACATCACGACTCTCCTGACGACGAGGCACGCCCGATCAGGGTCCCGTCAGCGCGATAATTCAGCGAGGGACTAGCCGGTTCCGTTTAAATTCCAACCGCCTGGCACGGGTTCATCGGGCGGAACCGGCGGCATGATCTGCATGAACATTTCGCAAGGTGAGGAACCTTTCGGACGGTCGTTATTTGGCCCCTAACGGGATGGGTTGGCGCGACGTCGCGGGTCGGCGGCGCGAGTGCGGCAGGAGTTACCCCGAGCAGAAGCGCGAGCAACACGATGCCCGATGTAAACCGGCCGAGAATCATGACGTTGCGCCGATCGGCCCTTCTCATGTGTGCCCCCGTCGCACTGGTGATCGCCGTCAACTCACGCGCAATCATGCCGGATCATGGCCGGAAGGAAGCCGCTGCCGCGTCCAACGTCGCCGCAAGTAGCGCCACCGCAAGAGCTGCTCCGAATCTTACCGGCTTTGCCGATATCGTGGATACCGTGAAGCCCGCCGTCATTGCGGTGCGCGTGTTGCTTCCCGCTCATTTGAGCGGCGACGATGACGGAGAGCTGTCATTCGACGACTTCCGCCGCAAATTCGGATCGCCACAGGACGCTCCGGACGATTCGCAAGGCGCACCGAAAGGTCGCCGCGGACAGTCCGAGCGCGCAGTTCTGGTTTCCCAGGGAAGCGGCTTTTTCATTTCGGCGGATGGCTATGCGGTGACCAACCATCGCCTCGTCGGCAACAGCAAGACCGCGGAGATTCGGACCGACGACGACAAGACGCTGGCTGCAAATGTCGTCGGCAGCGACCCGAAGAGCGACCTTGCCTTGCTCAAGGTCGATGGGCGCAGCGACTTGCCGCATGTCAGGTTCACCGACAAGGCGCCGCGCGTTGGCGACTGGGCGCTTGCCATCGGCAATTCGCTCGGCCTCGGCAGTGCCGCGACCGCGGGAATTGTTTCGGCGCGCGGGCGCGACATCGGGCCGGAGGCGTATGACGATCTTCTTCAGATCGATGCACCGGTCAATCAGGGGAGCGCGGGCAGTCCGACTTTCGACGTCAATGGCGAGGTCGTCGGCGTCAACACCGCGATCTTTTCACCCACCGGCGGATCGGTCGGCATTGCTTTCGCTGTTCCGGCCGACGAGGCCAAGAGGGTCATCGCGCAATTGCAGAGCAAGGGTACGGTGACGCGCGGATGGATCGGCCTTCAGGTGCAGGTCATTACCCCGGAAATCGCCGATGGCCTTGGCCTGGGTGAACCGAAAGGTGCGCTCGCGGCCGAGTCGCAGGCGGGCAGCCCGGCGGACAAAGCCGGCATCAAGCCCGGCGATATCATCACGACCATCGACAACAAGCCGATCGCCGATACGCACGAGTTCGTCAAGCGCATCGGCGAAACACCGCCGGGAACGTCGGTCAATCTCACGATCATGCGCGACGGGCAGGAAAAGCGCATGGCCGTCGCCTTGGGCGAATTTCCCAAGCAGGAGACCCGCGGCGCCGAGCCGGAGCCGGATAGGGATCCGATTCCCGAACCGTCCAAATCCTCAAAGAATCTTTGAGTCATTAAATAACGGAAAACTGCGCGCTATCATGGCTTCGACGGTCGGCCAGCGGATGGCGCGCCCGATGCGCTCCAGCAGAACGGATGCGCTCCAGCAGAACGAAAGCCGCTGCAAGCTGCCGGCGTGCCGCCAGCGCCATCTCGGACGCACTAAGAGGCGCCGCGGGCGCGTTACGTCGCAGGGCGCGAAAGCTGGATTTCAGTTGGTGTCAGAAAAAGCTGGATTTCAGTTGGCGTCAGAACTTGGAAGAAACCACTCCGGTACAATATCAAAGGCCCGCCGGTTTGCACCGGCGGGCCTTCAACTTGTCGTCAGTAGTCCCAATCGCGGTACCGATACGGCCGATCGCCGTAGTATCGCTGGTCGTTCCAACCGTAACCGTAGTGATGCCGCCAAGAAGGCCCACCGTAGTGGCGGTATGGCGGACCCACTTCTACAGACGGCCCGCCTGGACCGACATAGAAACCGACCTGCGCAAGGGCTGGTACGGCGGTGAACACGGTCGCCGCCGTGGCGATGCCAAGTGCAAGTTTTCGCATGTTCTCCTCCTTTCCAGTTCTCCGGTGAAAACGCCTGCACACGCGCCCCGTTCCGATGTTCCGGCAAATCCCGAAGGGGAAATTCAAAGCAGCACGACATCAAAACCGCAAGCGCGAACGCGACGCGGGCCAGGGTTCCTCGAGCGTCACGCGCAAAGGAACAGCGAGGTTGACTCGCGTCCCTCAAGTCGATATCCAATTACGGACTAATCGGTCCCGAAAAATGGCGCGGCTGAGAGAATTCGACTACGAACAGGTCCTGGACGGTGCGCTGCAGCTATTTTGGCGCAGCGGCTACGAGGCAACCGCACTCGACGGGCTGCTCGGCGAAGTGGGCTTGAGCAAAAGCAGCTTTTACGGCGCGTTCGGCAGCAAGCACGAGATGCTGCTGGC
>JBBWZU010000239.1:0-3720 GCA_039649225.1 Hyphomicrobiales bacterium
CGCATCCGCGGCCTGTTCGATGACATCGTGCCGCCGGCGGGTGCGCCGGCATCCGACATGCCGACCGACGGCCGCCCTGACGGCGGCAATTTCCGCGTTGCGCGGAATGCTATGAAAGTCGCGCCCAAGAGCGCGCTTCCCGACGCCGTGCCATGGCGGGTCCGGTCTCCGGACTTGATCGACACCGCCTCGGAATTGATGGCCGCCGGCATGGCGGCGGACGACGCACCGGGGCGCGCCGCGGTCCGCTTCGATGACGAAGGTGCGCTGGCCGCCGGCAGGATCGGCGATGTCGTCGGCCAAGACGACCTGGCTGACATTCAGCGCGCACCCGCATCTCCAAATCTTGCATGGCCGGCGGTGGACGTCGGAGAGGAGGTCGCCGGCGCGCGAGGTCAGGCGCCTCCAGATGATGGGCACGCATCCGGCGATAGCGCGCTCCAAAGCGACGGCCGCTCCGCAGCCGGAGAAGCCCTTGGCAGCGCAGACGCGGCTGCCGTCCAGGCTCGCGCGCAGCCGGGCCTTGAACCGGCTTCGGCAATTGCGCAGGTCGAGGGGCCGTCCGGAGAGCCGAAGTCCGGCAAGGATGACCCGAGCGTTGTGTCCACCGACGGCAGGCAGTCTGCCGGCAATGATCCGCTTCATCGGATCGACCGGTTTGGGCAGGCAGCGGATAGCCCGAAGGACAACAGCGGCGGCGCGGACGACGGAGGCTTGCTTCAGGACCTGGTCAACTATGCGTCCCGCAGTATTGAAGCGCTCTCGCGGATTCCCGGCGGTCTGGCCCGTCTGGCGGAGGAGTTCAAAGCCGGGCCCGTCGACACGATCTCGCGCGTGGCGAACAGTTTTCCGCAGACGAGAGTCGAAGGCGAACTGCTGGCCGGGACCACCTCGATTTTCGCCACCATTTTGGCGAATGCCAAGCAGGGGCGCGCCTTCGAGACAGCCGCGCTCCAGGCGCTGCAGCTGGCAAAAAATAAGACGATGGTCCCTGTCCCGGGCGTTGGGCGGTCAATACCGGATTCTCTCATTCGGGGTGTCACCGAGATCAAAAGCGGGTTAGAGATCGACAACTCTCTTCAGCTGATCGTGCATGCGGCGCATGCCAGATCACAGAACATTCCTTTCAATCTCGTCGTCGCGCCGACGACGCAGCGGATCAGCAAGGCTGTCCGGGACGCGGTTCGGCTCTCGGGCGGTACGATACAGAGGTTTGATTCAACGACAGGCAAGTTTGGTCCATTTCCATGAGTGACGTGTTCTTCCAAATTCTGACCCCCATGCCGCTGAATTCGCAAGGCGAGGCGCGCAAGCTGTTCAAAATCTGGGCGCAACATGCGCCCGGATTTTTTCCGGACCGGACTGTGGTGGACGAGCCTCGCAGCGAACCCTTCTCATTGGATTTGCTCGACGAGGCGCTGCGACATTGGACGTATATGTTTTCTGTGAAAAGAGTGGCTTCTCCGAAACTGGAAGCGAACGTGTTCATGCAGCATGGGCCGCATCGAGACGGCCATTCGACCTGGACAATCTCGCTGCGGCGGCTGCGTGATTTCGATCAGGCCGTCTTTTCCAATTTGTTGCGGCACACGGCGTCGGCTTTCAACGCTGACTTCGGGTTTATTCATCATATCACCGAGGCGGAGATCAAGAGAAAGCAAGACGATACGATTGGCTTCCTGGATACGGCGAGAACCGAGAAGACCATGTTTGTCACGACGCATGACCTGAAGAAATATGTCCCGGATGTCTACTGGACGACGATCTTCGGCGCACCCTACGTGACGTTGTTCTCGCGCGAGAAGCTTCTTTCGTCTCCGGTCCATCGCGTCGAGGAACTGGAAAACGGGAGCGTCGTGCTTCAATTGACACCCGACCTGAGGGACACCGTGACCCACGAAGCGGCGTTCGAGGGCGTGCGCAAAGCAGTCAAAGATCACCTTGATTCAGATGCGTTCCTCGATGCGCGCAAGGGCACCGAGTATCGATACGCAGTCCCAGAGTTCGTGTGGAGCCCGGTGCTTGATTGAGCGCGCCATTGGACGCAACCAAACTCCCACCTCATCCTGAGTTTGCCACCGGCTTTGCCGACCCACAGCGGATGAAACGGGTGTTAGACTGAGGCGTCGTCGGCACGGAGGTCGGCAATTTCCTTGGTGCATATGAGCCCGATCCTGAGTTGGACCGTGGGACCTTGGAGCACCCCAGACTGCTGCCAGATCGGCCCGGGTTGGCCGTGGAGCGCGCTTAGTAGAGTTCCTTGATACGAGGTCCCTTCGCCGGCGACGCCATGGAGGAACCAATGCAAGTACTCTATCCACGATGCGCCGGACTGGACGTTCACAAGGATACGGTGGTGGCGTGTGTTCGGCTGGCCCTGGAGAACAAGGTCGTCACGGAGGTGCGGACGTTCGCGACGACCACCAAAGGTCTTTTGGCGTTGGCGGACTGGCTGACTGAGAACGAGTGCACGCACGCCGCGATGGAGGCGACAGGTGTGTACTGGAAGCCGGTCTGGCACGTGCTTTCGGATGGCGAAGTCGATCTGACATTGGCCAATGCGGCGCATGTGAAGAACGTGCCGGGACGCAAGACCGACGTGAACGATGCCACATGGCTGGCGGAGCTGTTGGCGCACGGCCTGATCCGGGGCAGCTTCGTCCCGGACGGCCCGACCCAGGACTTGCGCAACCTGCTGCGCACACGCAAGCAGCTGGTGCGTGAGAGAACCCGGCATGTGCAGCGCATTCAGAAAGTGCTGGAGGATGCCAACATCAAGCTCAGCTCGGAGCTTTCCGACCTCCTTGGCAGGAGCGGACGGGCGATACTCGAGGCGCTGGTGGCCGGCGAGAGCGATCCGGTCCGGCTTGCTGCGCTTGCCGACCCCCGTGTCAAGTCTCCGCGCGAGAAGCTGTGCGAGGCGTTGCGTGGGCACGTCAGGGAGCATCATCGCTTTCTGCTCCGGCTTCACCTGGGACAGATCGATGCCATCGATGCGGCTGTTGCGACGCTTGACCATGAGGTCGACGGCAATCTTGCTCCCTTTCGCACCGCCGTCGAGCTCGTGAGCACCGCCAACGGTATCAGCAAGGTAAGTGCCCGGACGATCATTGCCGAGATCGGTACGGACATGAGCCGCTTCCCCACCGACGGGCATCTTCTGTCTTGGGCTGGCATGTGTCCGCGTAACGATCAAAGCGCAGGAAAACGCCGCTCCACTCGCCTGGGCAAAGGATCGCCATGGCTCAAGACCACGCTCGTCCAATGCGCCCACGCCGCGGCCCGCAAAAAGGGGAGCTACCATCAGGCGCTCTACCACCGCATTCGCGCCCGCCGCGGCGCGCAAAAGGCCATCTGCGCCGTCGCCGCCTCTCTTCTCGTTGCGATCTATCACATGCTCAAGAACGGAACGCCATATCAGGATCTCGGCGCCGATCACTTCGACCGCCGATCAAAGCCACAACAGACCCGACGCCTCCTCCGGCGTCTCGAACAACTCGGATACGCCGTGAAAATCGAGCCGGTGCCAACAGCAGCCTGACTGCGAGCATAGTTTCTTAGTAGTAGGAGCCCGCGAAGCGGGCGTCTCGAAGGATGGCGGCAAACACCGAGCAAGCGCCCTCGTGCTTCGAGACGCACGGCTTGCAGCCGCGCACCTCAGCATGAGGGCTCAACAGGAGATCGAGCGCGTCGGGCGGGTCGCGAGCCGCCCCAGTGGCA
>JBBWZU010000244.1:0-7188 GCA_039649225.1 Hyphomicrobiales bacterium
TTCACGATTAATCCAGGGAAGGAATATGGAGGTCATCATGCCGCGCGGTGACAAGTCGAGCAATACCGACAAACAGAAGCGGATGGCCGAGCACATCGAAGAAGGATACGAGGAGCGCGGCGTTCCCAACCAGGAGGCGGAGCGCCGAGCCTGGGCGACTGTCAACAAGGAAACCCATGGCGGCAAGAAGAACGGATCCGGCCGGGGACGCCCCGAAGACCATTCGCCGGCCCGCAAGGGCGGGCACCTGGGCGGTCAAGCCTCGGCCGAGAGGCCTGCCGAAGAACGCTCCCGATCGGCGCAGAAGGCCGCCAAAACGCGCAGGGAGCACAGCGCCTAACTAGCGCGAAATCTCTTGCTCGAAGAGCTTTTCTCCGCCTTCGTCGGTGACGGTCAACGTCAGCGGCAGGACGGACTCCGGCAGCTTCGCACCCAAGCTGTCCGCCAGTCGTTTCGCGTGGCTGCGCGCCTCGGTTTCATCACGGAGCGAGAAGCCTTCCTTGGCATCGTCAGTCGAGACGCTGAAAAAATACAAGGGCATGGAGCACTCCAATCAACGAACGGGGCGCCTTGCTCTCTGATCTTTGGGCACGCTGGATCACGCCACGCTCGTCCTGCGATTCCGACGTCCCCATCACGTCGCGGCACACAGCTCTCTCCCTGGACGCAACGCGGCGCCGGCTACGCAAAAGCAACGGCTTCGGCGCGCGACAGTTCCGTGTGGGCGCCACGCCACACAGGCTTGCCAGAACCGGAACCGAGGTTCCGGGTGCGCGTTGGGAGCAGCATCCCTGGAGTCCGAGGGGTGCGGAGACACCTCTCCCGAGGATGTGATGGTTGCGCTTGCGTCGAAAAAGAAGCCGGACCGGGCCGCCCATGGCGCCAGCCTTGTCGCACCGCCGGGCAAGACCCGGCTTTTGAAGGTTCTCGGCCCGGGCCTCATTACGGGCGCGTCGGACGATGATCCGAGCGGCATCGCGACTTATTCGCAGGCGGGCGCTCGGTTCGGCTTTGCGATCACCTGGACGCTGCTTTTTACCTATCCGCTTATGGCGGTGGTGCAGGAAATCAGCGGCCGCATCGGACGGACCACCGGCAAAGGCATCGCGGCGAATATCCGCCAGCATTATCCCGACTGGATTTTGCAAAGCATCGTCGTACTCGTCATCGTCGCCAACACCATCAATATCGGCGCCGATCTTGGCGCGATGGGCGACGCCGTCAGTCTGCTTATCGGCGGCCCGAAGTTCGCTTTCGTGCTTCTGTTCGGCGTGATCTGTGCTCTCCTTCAAGTCTTCATGATGTACGCGCGCTATGTCGCGTTCCTGAAGTGGTTGACGCTCGCCCTTTTTGCCTACTTCGGCACCGTGATGGTGGTGAACGTTCCCTGGAAGGAAGCAGCCGAGGGCTTCCTCATTCCAACCTTTTCCAAAGATGCCGACTTCTGGGCCACGGTCGTCGCCGTTCTTGGCACGACGATCAGCCCATATCTGTTCATTTGGCAGGCCTCGCAGGAGGTGGAGGACATCGCGGAAATCCCGATGCGAAAACCGCTGGTCAAGGCGCCACGACAGGGACCCGACGCGAACGAGCGCATTCAGATCGATACCTATGTCGGCATGGCGTTTTCGAACCTCGTCGCGCTTGCCATCATGGTGACCACCGCCGCGACACTGCACGCGAATGGCAAGACCGATATTCAGACCTCGAGCCAGGCCGCCGAGGCCCTGAAACCCGTCGCCGGCGAGTTTGCCTTCGCGATCTTCTCGCTCGGGATCATCGGGACGGGACTGCTGGCGGTGCCGGTGCTCGCCGGTTCGGCGGCCTATGCGTTGGGCGAAGCGCGCAAGTGGCCCGTCGGCCTGGCGCGGCAGCCGCTCAAGGCGCGCGCATTCTACGCAACCGTGGTGATCGCGACCCTCGCCGGCGTGGTCATCAGCCTGTCGCCGCTCGATCCGATCAAGGCGCTGTTCTGGAGCGCTGTCATCAACGGCCTCGTGGCGACGCCCGTGATGGTGATGATGATGCTGATCGCCTCAAACGCGGCCATCATGCGCAAATTCGTCATTACGGGTCCAAGGCGGACCATCGGATGGCTGGCGACCGCCGTCATGGCTGTCGCGGCCGCAAGCCTGATCGTCACCTCCGTTGTCTGACTGCACTCGACCGGACGCCCTATTGCAGCGTGGACCCGCACAATGACCAATCGCCAGGCGACAATTCCGGCCGCAGCCCGAGCCGCAGAGCGCAGCGCCGCGGCCGCAACAGCGCAGACCGAACCGACGCCGGGAAGCCTGCTATCCTCGGGCGTTTTGATCCTCGCCGTCCTCGCGGTCGTCGCTGCACTTTACCTCGGCAAGGAGGTCGCCTTGCCGATCGCGCTCGCGATTGTGCTCAAGCTGTTGCTTCAACCGGTCTTGAATTTTCTCTGCACGCGACTGCGGCTTCCCATGGCGCTCGGGGCGTTCATCCTCATCTGCGGCTTGTTCGCTGCCATCGGCGCAGTGGCATTCACGGTTTCAGGGCCGGCCTCGGGCTGGATCAAGAAGGCCCCACAGGTGCTGCCGGCCCTCAAGGAAAAGCTCGTCGTGCTGCGTCCACCCATCGAATACATGCAAAACGCCTTCAAGGAGATTGAAGACGTCGCCGCCCCGCTACCGCGCGGCGAGAAGCCTGCTCCCATCGCGGTAAAAGAGCAGTCGGAAGTGGCGAGCAGCCTCGCGCTCGGCGCCATTGCGTTCATGGGCCGCCTGCTCGTCACGATGATCATCCTTTTCTTCCTTCTCGCCGCCGGGGACCGGCTGCTGCGGGGATTCATCGAAGTTCTTCCAACCTTTTCCGACAAGCGGCGGGCAGTGGAAATCGCCAGCGAGATTCAGCGCAGCATCGGCGGCTATCTCATCACCATTTCGGCCATGAACCTTGCGGTGGGCATTGCGACCGGCCTCGCCATGTGGGGCTGCGGTCTCGGCGATCCGATACTGTGGGGAGCTTTTGCGTTTCTGTTGAACTTCGTTCCGATCCTTGGACCGCTGACCGGCATTGGCGTCCTCCTCGTGGCCGGGATCGTGGCGCTGGACTGGCCGTGGCACGCTCTTCTCCCGGCGGCCTGCTTCGCAATGATCCATTTCGTCGAGGCGGACATCATCACGCCGATGCTGCTGGCCAAGCGCTTCACCCTCAATCCGGTCCTCGTGATCGTCTCGTTGTTCTTCTGGCACGCCGTTTGGGGAATCGCCGGAACCCTTCTCGCTGTGCCGTTGCTCGCCGTGTTCAAGATCATCTGCGACCGCGTTGAACCCTTAAGGCCCCTCGGGCATGTCATCGGTGCATAAAGCCAATAAGGTTCCCGAACGGAGCAGCAAGATAAACGCTTATTCATAAAGTGAATTTACATCGCACGCCGCGAAACTTCACGTTCGTAAATGGATTGATTGCCCGGGCACCTTTATCCGGAGGAAGTCCATGAGAACCTACGCACTCGGTCTGGCCGCCCTTTTGGGTCTCGCCATCCCGGCGTCTGCCGACACGGCAGCGAGCCGAATCCAACTCGCACAAGCAGCCTCGGACAGCGGAGCACGAGCCGGCAGCAATGCCGGGACTGCCGAACAGGGTCGCCAAGGCTCGGGCAAGCGCGGCGGTGACGCCATGCAGGCGCCTGGCGGCTCCGCCGGCGCTCAGACCTCTGAAGGCCGGCGCGGCGACGGCGAGCAGAGCCGGACCGGCGTGCGGGCCAATGTGCGCGTTGGCGGCGATCATCGCATGATCCATTCGCGCCACGATGGCACGCGAACCACGATCCGCACCCGGATGGGTTCGAACGATGACACCATTGTGCGGCGCAAATCAGCGCGCCGCCATGTCTACAGCGAGCCGTCGACGACATTTATCAAGCGCAAAAAAGCGCGTCGCCACTACGTCTACAGCGAACCATCCAGCATCACGATCAAGCGCAAGAGAATGCATCGCACTGTCGATGGCGGCGACACCGCGGTTGTGCGGCATCGTCGGCCAGGCGTGGCCGTTGGTGTCGGCGTGTCCAGCCGGACCGGTGTTCGTGAACGCAGCAGCGAAAGCGTGAACGTCAGAGGTTCGACCACCACCCGCTCCAGCACGACGACATCGGGCGAACGTTCATCCGGTCAAGCCGGCGCGAGTGTTCGCACCAACGGCTCCGGACAAGGAATGGCCGGCGGCCGTTCCTCCGGCGGCGGCGCGATGAATTCCCGCAGCACCTCTGGTTCTGGCGGCGCCGGCGAGTCGTCCGGCAACCGGCAATAAGAAACCGAATGCGACGCGGCCGGAGCAATGCTCCGGCCGCGATTTCGTATCGTGGTTCGCATGCCTGCCGCAGAGAACGATCTCGATTCAAGATGCCACTACTTTTGCACCGCACGCGATGGGTCTCGGCTTTTGCGGAACGGCGCCAGCGTCACGGCGTTTTTCTGAAGCGTAAGCGATGGGAGGCGCAAAGCAAAACCAGGAGTGGAACATGAAACGCGTTTGGCTTATTTCGGTTGCGTCACTTGCCCTGCTGGCCGGTGGCAGCGGAGCTTTCTCGCAGGGACAAGGCGGCGACCGTACCGGCGCGACGGCGCCTTCAGCATCGCCTTCGGGACAAGGCAGCGGTTCTTCGCAAGGCTCGACTGCTCAAGAGCGAAAGGGAAGCGAGCAGCCCAAATCCTCTCAGGCTCAGGAAAAGGGCTCCACATCGCGTCAGGGCGGCAGTGAGCACCAGCAGAGCCAGGGTGAACAGTCGCGCGATCGCAAGGAATCCCAGCAGAGCCAGGGTGCTCCGTCACACGAGCAACAGCAGAACAGGCAGAGCCAGGGCGAACAGTCACGCGATCGCAAGGAATCCCAGCAGAGCCAGGGTACTCCGTCACACGAGCAACAGCAGAACCGGCAGAGCCAGGGCGAACAGTCGCGCGATCGCAAGGAATCCCAGCAGAGCCAGGGCACGCCATCGCGCGAGCAACAGCAGAACCGGCAGAGCCAGGGTGAACAGTCACGCGATCGCAAGGATTCACAGCAGAGCCAGGGCGCTCCGTCACGCGAGCAGCAACAGAACCGGCAGAGCCAGGGTGAACAGTCGCGCGACCAGAAGCAGAACCAGCAGTCTCAGGGCTCGACCACCGGCACAACCAAGCAGGGTTCGACGAGCCAATCGATGACCACGAGCAATGTTTCGCTTTCGACGGAACAAAAGACCACGATCCGCGAGAAGGTGCTGACCAGCAGTGCCCCGCGGGTGAGCACCGTCGATTTCGACGTGCGGGTCGGCACCGTGGTGCCGCGCACCGTGAGAATCGAGCAGGTGCCGGCCACACTGGTCGAGATCCGGCCTGAATGGCGCAGCTATCGCTACTTCGTCTACAAGGACGAAATCATCATCATCGAGCCGGACACGTTGCGCATCGTCGCGGTGCTCGACGTCTAAATCCGGAACGCGATGGCGGTAAACTTAAAGCCAGCGAGCGAGGCAGCGACTTGGCTGCCTCGCTCTGCTTCTTTTGTCCGCGGGACGCAACGCGCGTCCCTGACGCGGCCTCGACCTCTCACGGAGAATCTTCAGGCGATCCGCGCCGCTCTTACTTCTGTTTCAAACCGGCCGGCCGGGTTTTCAGATCCTGCGCCATCTGCCGATGCTCCTGCAGATGCGGCAGGTATTTTGAGGCGAATGCCTTCAGATCCGAATTATCGCCGCGCTTGGCATAGCGGTCGAACATGGAAACCGCGTCCTTGTGCGCGCTGCGTTGCATGTCGTCGTACTGCCGGTCGAACTGCGCGCCGTTGAGCCCCTTGAGCTTGTCGAGCTTGCTTTGGTGCGACTTGTCCAGGGCACCCGGAAGCGTGGCCTTCACCTTGCCGGAAGACACCAATGCCTTCAGTTCGTCGGAAGTCTCGGTGTGATCCTTGATCATCCGGGCGGCGAATGTCTTGCCCGCCGCATCAGCGCGCTCCTGGGCAAGCTTGCTGGATTCGATCTCGAACATGTCACCAACGGCGGCTTTGGTGACGAAGTCCTGCGTGGAAGGACTCACTCCGAGTGCGGAATTGACGCCTGATTTTTCGCTCAGGCTTTGAGCGTGGGCAGAGACCGTGAAAAGCGTAAAGGCAGCCGCTAGCAGCAACTTATTCATGTCACTCTCCTTGAACGTGCAGAATCACCCGGGACATAAATGCGCGGATGAGGCCGGAGTTCCGCCCGGCGCCCGGCGGGTGCGACTGCATCGCACAACCAGCCGATCGCAGCGTGTCTCAACGACAGGCCGACTGGGCCTTGGACCGATTCGCCCTCTGAAAGCGGACAATATCCCGCGCGGCTCCTTTTAGCTGATGCTTATCGCAATCATGGTCGGTCCCGAACTTGGTCGCGGAAATCCCCCATTCGCAATTTCGGCCGCCCACTGGCGGAGTTTGAATAAAAGTCCAAAGGAGAACCCCGGTCGGCACAGGCCAAGCGCAGAAGTCCGATGCCGGGCGCAGCAAAAACGGCCCGGTCGCATTGACCGGGCCGCTGGTGGCGCCGAATGGGTGTCAGGAGCTATTTCGAAGTCCCGGTCGGCGCCTGGCTTGGTGTGGTGCTGCTGTCGCTTTTCGTAGTCCCGGAGACGGGCGCCGTCCGCATGTTGTCCTTCGAGGTGCCGGTGCGAGCTTGGCCCTTGGTGTCGGCGTCCGTGTTACCCGCGGCCGGGTTCGCGCCTGGCGATGACGGATTTTGATCGGCGCCCTTGCCGGTGCGATCTGGATTGACGTCGCCACCGGCACCACCGGTACCACCGCCCTGAGCCAGTGCGATCGTCGCGCCGCCCGCAATAAAAGCGGCGGCTAAGATTGTCGTAAGCGCTTTCATGGCCTTTCCCTTTCAAAATGCCGGTTGCTGTGCGAGGAAAACGGCGCGGCAAAGAAGTGGTTCCGAGACAATGTCTTGTGCAGAGCAGCAAGGCACGGCTATCGGGTACGAAAAGCGGTAAATCCAAGCACGATCAGGACCAGAAAAATCACACCGAAGATATAGAAGAGGACGCGCGCCACATCCGCGCTGGCGGCCGAAAGATCGGTGAAACCAAAAAGTGCCGCAACCAGCGACACCAGCAGCATGATCAGCGCCCATTTGAGTATCGACATGACAGCCTCGCGTTCGTTTGCAAAACGACGTTTTGGGTGGCTAAAAGTTCCTTGAAC
>JBBWZU010000305.1:0-6611 GCA_039649225.1 Hyphomicrobiales bacterium
TTGGTCAGGTTTTTGACCTCAAGCAGCATTGGGGTCGGCTCTCGGTGTCTGTTTTGCCGCGCGGATCACCTTGAAGCGCCGCCGCATCAGGAAGTCGTCAATGATGCCGCCGATGCCGCGTGGCATGAAGACGACCACCAGCACGATGACGGCGCCGAACATCAGCATCCGATATTGGTAGTAGTCGCGCGTGAAGTCGTCGATGATCGTCACCACGATGGCGCCGATCACGCCGCCCCAGATGTGGCCGATCCCGCCGAACACCACCATCAGCAGCAGCGTTATCATCTCGTTGATGGTGTAGTTGTTCGGATGCAGAAAGCCGGGCGCCATGTGCGCCTGCAGGCTGCCGGCGCAGCCCGCGTAGAGTGCGCTGATCACGAAGGCGATCACTTTGTATTTAGGCACGTTGACACCGCTCGCCGCGGCGGCGAGCGGATCCTCGCGAATGGACTTGAAAGCCCGGCCGATATCCGAACTCAGGATGCTGAACGAGAAATAGAGGCCGAGCAGTGCGATCGGCATCACGATGTAATAGTAGGTGCGGTGATCGCCGAGCGACCAGTTGCCGATGAAGGGCGGCGGGATGTTCTCGAATCCGACAGCCGCGCCCAGGAATTCTGTGCCGGAAATGAAAATGCGCACCGACTCGGCAAGTCCGAGTGTCGCGAGCGCAAGGTATGCACCTTCCAACCGCAGCGAAGGAATGCCAACGATCGCGCCCGCGAGCGCCGTAATCGCCATCGCTGACGGCAGCGCGATCCAGAACGGAAAGCCGAGCATTGTCGAAAGCACGGCGGACGAATAGGCGCCGATCGCCATCAGGGCGATGTGGCCCACAGTGACTTGTCCGGCGAAACCTTTGACGATGTTCAACCCGACGGCCAGGATCACGTTGATGGCCATCACGTTGATGACGAACTGCGTGTACGCGTTGTTGAGGAATAGCGGCAGCGGCAGAAGAATGACGCACCCGATCAACCACGGCACGATCGGATGGATCCTCGCGCGCCAATCAGCGCCGGCGACCGCCGTAGTCGGGGCAACGTCCATGCTCATCGCCAGGATACCGCGCGTGTATTGTCCGACCCGCGTGAATGCGGAAAGCTCAAGCGAAAGAACTGTCGCCCATCACGAGCGGGCTGGGCGGCAGTCCGTGCGGCGTCAGCAACGATGGTCTAGAGCCCGAAGTCGGGCTCAAAGGAAACGCGCGCCAGGATGCGCGTGTCGAAGTCCTTGCCGCCCTTGATATACTCCACGAGGATACCGGCCCGATTGCCGTCGCGGCACTGCGGGGTCGGCTCGGCGCAGAAGTTGATCGGCCCCGACGCGAGACCGTTGAAATCCTTGATATTGGCGAGCGCATCGCGGATCGCGGCGCGATCGGCCTTGAGCGACGCATCCGTCAGCGTCAGCTTGGCGTTGCCGAGCGCCAGCTTCACGATCTGCGCGGTTTCATAAGCCTGGCTGAAATCATGGTCCGGGCAACGGACCTTGTATTTGTCCTGCACCAGCTTGACGAACGCCTGCGCCACCGGACGATCGTCCTTGCAATTGAACGCGGCCGCAAAGATCAGCCCGACCGCGGCATCCCCGGCCAGTTCAGGTACCGGCGCGTTGGAGGCCGCCGAAGCGGCGACGCGGCGAACCCGCGACGGAATGCCGACCTCGATAGACTGCTGCGAGATGCGCGCGATCGCATCGATCTGACCACCGATGGCGAGCACATCGACGCCGAGTGACTTTATCTTGAGCAGGTGGGCTCGGAAATCGAGGTCCGTTTCCTGCATCTGGGCTTCATAGGCCGGATCCACATTATAGGTCTTCTTCATGAAGGCCATGTAGTCCTTGGCAAAGCCGATCCCAGCGCCATCATTCGTATACAGATAGGCGACCTTCTTGCCGACATTTTCGGACAGGTACTTGGCATGCACCGAAGCGTAGAACCGTTCCGACACCGATGTGCGGAAGACCCAAGCGCTGCCTTTCCTGGTGACATTGGTGTTGGTCGAGTGCGGCACGATCTGCGGCACCTCTTCCTTCGCGGTGATGTCGACCATCGGCAGTGAAACGGAGCTGCAGGTCGAGCCCATGACCAGGTGCACCTTGCTCTGGTGGATGAAGCGATTGACGTTCGCGATGCCCTTGTCGGGTTTGCATTCGTCGTCGAGCAGGATCACCTCGACCTTCTTGCCGTTGATGCCGCCCGAGGCGTTGACTCCCTCCAATTCGTCTTTCGTCATTTGGCCGTACTTGATGCCGTTCTCGACGATCATGCGCAATGTCACGCCGATGCGGATCACGCCGTCTTCGGCATGCGCGGACGCAATGCCGATGGCCAGCATCGTCGCAGACGCGAGGGCAAGAGTCGTTTTCTTCAGGCTGATGGTCACTGCGTTGCCTCCCTGTTGAACACATTGTCAGGCGGCCGTTTTCGGCTCTTGGTCCAGACACACTTTCTTTTCTTGCTGCGACGTCTGCGGCGCCGCTGTCGTTAATTTGAGATTCTCGATCTTCGCCGGTCTTGCTGAGACGCGTTCGCCAAGGCTGCTCACTCCGCGTGCCTCATCGAGCGCCGCCAGCACCGTGCCGGAAAGACATCATTTACGTCAACAATAAAGATGCGTATCGCTCAAAATTTGATGTTGCATCGCATCTGATTTGCGGCGCATGATGTTCACATCGCCCAAAAATTGATGTGTTTCAATCAATTTCTGGACGATGTAGCGAGATTCCAGGAGTCCAGCTTCGGTGATCGAGCGCAGACCGAGAGTTTCCGACCTAGCGGCCCGCGCCGGCGTGAGCACCGCGACGGTCGATCGGGTCATCAACGGCCGCGGAGGCGTGCACCAGAAAACGGTCGCGCGGGTCGAGGAGGCCATCCGCGAGATTGCCGGACAGTTGCCGTCTCTTGCGCCCGTGGCAGATCCCGCGCAGCGCTTCGATGCCGTGTTGTCGGGTGAACGCGGCGGTGGGACGAAAGCTCTCGCGGATGCTTTCGCGAGGGCGGCGGAGGCGACGGAGGCGAACGTCGAGATATCATTCGTCGAAACGATGAATCCGGCGGCGCTGGCCGAGCGCCTGCGCGCCTGCGCGCGGCGCGGCAGTTCCGGGGTTGCCGTACAGGTTCTCGATCATGCGCTGGTTCGTGAGGCGGTCACGGAACTGGCCCGCGCCGACATCCCGGTCGTGACGGTTTTGACCGACATCGCCGGCGTCGATCGTCTCGCCTATTTCGGTCTCGACAATCGCGCCGCCGGACGTACGGCTGGCTTCCTGATGGGGCGCTTCTGCCGGAGCGCCGGCAAGCTCGCCGTCGTCTGGGGCGGTCAGCTCTATCGCTCCCACGAGGAACGCGAGAGCGGATTTCGCAGCATCCTTCGGTCGGAGCGCCCCGATCTCCAATTGCTCGAGCTGATCACCGGCAACGACAATCCCGAGATGACCCGATCGCGCGTTCGCGAAGCGCTCGCCAGCCACCCGGATCTCATCGGCATCTACTGTGTGGGCGGCGGCGTCGCGGGCGCGGCCGATGCGGTCGAGCACGCGGGACTTGCCCCGTCACTCGTCCTGATCGGGCATAACTGCAACCCCGAGACCAAGCCCTATCTGCTGTCGGGAACGATCCATGCCGTCATTCATCAAGACATGGGACGCATTGCGGCCGATGCGCTTGCGCATCTGTCGGCGCGCAAGCCGTCTTCGATGACAACGGGTATTCCGGTCGAGATCATCACGCGCGAGAACGTCATGTATCGCTGATCGCAAAAGTTGATGTCGCGTGTCGGGCGAGTGCGCGGAAACAGCGCACCGGAAAAGGCGGGAGGAGATGGCTTTGGGATTTGAACAGCTCGCGCGTGACCTGGCGGATGCCTGGCGCAGCGGCGGTACGATTCCGCTGCCGCCGGCGGGCCAAGGACCGGCTACGCGAGCCGAAGCCTACGACATTCAGGATCGGATGGCCGAACTGATTGGCGGCGCCGTCGCGGGCTGGAAAGTCGGCGCGACCGTGCGCGCGGTGCAGCTTTTCGAAGGCCACGACGGACCGTTGCCTGGACGCATCTTCGCGGACCGCTGCTACGATAGTCCGGCGCGGGTTCCGGCGGGCTTGTTCAGTGGCGTCAAGGTCGAATGCGAATTCGCATTCCGTCTCACGCGCGATCTGCCGAAGGGTACGACTCCAATAGGCCGAGCGGAGATTGCCAATGCGTTGACCTTTCATCCGGCATTCGAGCTGGCGGGTAGCCGGTTCGCGCCCGGCACCGGCAACCGTGCCGCCACGACGTTCGACGGCATCGCCGATAACGGTTCCGGCGGGGCCGCGGTGCTGGGTGCGGCCGTCGCGGGCTGGCAGAAGCTTGCCTTCGAAACAATGGAGATCAACGCGCGGATCGACGACAGCCCGCCGATCCAGATCTACACCGGCGCCTATCGACGCGACCCGGTCGTGATCGTCGCCGAAACCCTTTCGGATTTGCGCGCGCGCGGTGTCGCGCTGCCCCGCGGCACCTGCGTGCTGACCGGGTCGCTCTCGCTACCGACGCCGGTGCGCAAACTGCAGACGGTGACGGCGAAGTTTGCAGACCTGCCGGCATTATCACTGACGATGGTCTGACCGCCGTGGCGCGAATCCCTGCAACGATCCCGCTCTCCCTCGCGCACCTCAGCGAGCTCGATGTGCCGCCGCTCGAGCTGGTCGAGCTCGCGGCGCGCGCCGGCTTTGCGTCGATCGGACTGCGGACGTCGCCGGCTTCGCCCGGCGGCGTTGAATATCCGCTGCGCACGGCGGCCGAGCAGGTCGAGATGCGCAAGCGTCTCACCGACAACGGCGTGAAGGTGCTCGAGGTCGAGATGGTGCCGTTGATGTCCACGATGCGCACCGCCGACTATAAGCCGATGATGGAGGTTGGGGCCGCGATCGGCGCCTCGCGCCTGACGGTCGGCGGCGGTGACACGTCGGACTTTTCCGTCGTAGCCGAGAAGCTCGCCGAGATGGCGGAGCTTGCGCAGCCCTATGGCATCGCGGTCGATCTCGAATTCATGCCATTCCGGCCGGTGAAGTCGCTTGGCGATGCGATCGATGTGGTGAGACGCGCGAAGCATCCAAATGCGCATATCCTGATCGACGCGCTGCACGTCTTCCGCTCGGGAACGCCGCCGCAGGATTTCGCGACTGTCGATCCGGCGATGCTCGGGCCGGTGCAGCTTTGCGATGCGCCGGCGAAGGCGCCGCCACCCGATGGGCTCGTGACCGAAGCGCGCACGCGGCGTCTGCTGCCCGGCGACGGCGAACTCGATCTCTTAAGGCTGCTCGATGCGCTGCCATCCGGCCTCGCCTACGGCGTCGAGGTGCCGCTTGGCACGCAGCGCCCCGACCTCGATCCCGGCGCGCGCCTCGCATTGCTCGTCAAATCAACCCGAGAATTTTTGAAGCGGAGAAACGCGTGACCAATCCGATCCTGGTCCTCAACGGCCCCAATCTCAATCTGCTCGGCACGCGCGAGCCGCACATCTATGGCTCGACAACGCTCCGGCAGGTTGAGGAGATGTGCAGGGCGCGCGCCGAGCAGCGCGGGCTGACGATCTCGTTCCACCAGTCGAACAGCGAAGCGCAGATCATTGACTGGATCCACGGCGGCATCAACGGCTCTGACGGCATCATCATCAATCCGGCGGCGTTCACGCACACGTCGGTCGCGATCCTCGATGCACTCAACATGGTCAAGAGCCCGATCATCGAGCTGCACATTTCGAACCCGCACAAACGCGAGGCCTTCCGCCATCACTCCTACGTCACGTTCGCCGCGACCGCACTGATCTGCGGTCTCGGCGTCAACGGCTATCCGCTGGCGGTCGACGCGATGGCGGATCTGTTGGGGGCCACGAAGGCCGCGGCGCAAAAATGATGAGCGCGTTCGAGCACGTCCTGGCCGAGCGGGAAGGCGCGATTCTCTGGATCACCATCAATCGTCCGAATGCGCTGAACGCGCTCAATCCGCTGGCGCATCGCGAGCTCTCGGCGGCGCTCGATGGTTACGCGGCCGACGCCGCGCTGCGTGTGGCCGTCGTCACGGGGGCAGGGGAGCGCGCCTTCTGCGTCGGCAGCGATTTGAAGGCGCGCGCGAAGGCGAATGCCGACGATCATCCGCCGACCGGCTTCGGCGGCATCACGCATCGCTTCGATCTCGCAAAACCCGTGATCGCCGCGGTGAATGGGCTCGCACTCGGCGGCGGTGTCGAGATTGTCGCGGCGTGCGATCTCGCGATCGCGGCGGATCATGTCGAGTTCGGTTTGCCTGAGCCGCGTGTCGGCCTTGCGGCGCTCGGCGGCGGAGGGCTGCAACGGCTCGCTCGTGCATTGCCGCTGAAGCACGCGATGGAGCTTGTGCTCACCGGCCGCCGCTTCGGTGCCGAGGAGGCCAGGCGCATCGGCCTGATAAACGATGTCGTGCCGCGCGCGGAGCTGAAGGCGCGCGTGCGCGCGATGGCCGCGCAGATCATCGAGGGCGCCCCGCTCGCGGTCGAGGCTTCGAAACAGGTGATGCTGCACAGCCTTGCGCTGCCTGATCTTCAGGCGTCGCTGCGTGCGCGCTATCCGGCGGCAGAACGCA
>JBBWZU010000342.1:0-3019 GCA_039649225.1 Hyphomicrobiales bacterium
TCTCGGACTCGCTGCAAGCCTGATGCGGACTCCTGAACCGCCGCACTGGACAGGGCTTGAATTTATCGGCGAGCCGGCCGACTGGCGCGCGGTCCTGCCCGGTGCGGGCCAGCGTCGAAACCAATCATCTTATGTGTCGTGTGCTGTGCAACTTTGCACAGGTCTGGGCGACGTTGGGGAATCGCCTCTGAGCTCGGCCGCGCCGATATCAGGCGGACGCTGACCGGGGGACACAGCCAAGCGAACGCGAAAGGATCAAACAATGTCCCATTCTGCCAGGCGCATGACTGACTACGACACGTCGGGAGCAGATGGGTGGAAGGTTTTGGCAAGCGCATGCGACTCTGTTTTTCGTTTGCTTGCCCGGCTGTTAGCTGAACAGAGGTATCGCAAAGCAATTCGTGAACTCGAGTGTCTCGATGATCGGCTCCTGACCGACATCGGTACCACGCGCTGCGGGATCAAGCATGTTGTCCGTTATGGGGTTGATGCGATCGCCAGCGAGCCCCGTGTGGCGCGATATCCGTCGACAACCTGGCTGGTTCCAGGCGCCCTGACGCTGGTTGCGCTATTTTCGATCGGCCTTCTCTTCGTCTGAGTCCAGGCTCAATCCTTCGGCTTAACGAATAGGAGGCGCCGATGATGGACATCGAAGAAGCCGGCGCACATGCCGCCCGCATGCGCGAGCTCATTATGGGATTCCGCGCCAGCCAATTGATTCATGTCGCGGCCAAACTCGGCCTTGCCGATCACCTGTCAGCAGGCCCGCAGAGCGCTGTCGCGTTGGCGAACGCCGTCGGCGCGGCCGCGCAACCGCTCTATCGGCTGCTACGCGCGCTCGCCAGCATTGGCATATTCGCCGAAACCGCGAACGGAACGTTCGAGCTGACTCCGCCAGCACGTCTGCTACAGCACGATGTACCGGGATCGCTTAAAAGCACGGCGCTGCTGTATGGCGATGAAGTATTTTGGGCGGCCTATGGCGGAATGATGCACAGTGTGCAGACCGGCGAGCCTGCGTTCGAACGCCGTCATGGCGCACCGATGTATGCTTATCTCGCGGCTCACACTGACACGGCGTCCTTGTTCGATGAGGCGATGAGCAGGTTCTCGGAACGGGAGGCCGCCGCGATCCTCGCGGCCTACGACTTTTCAGGGTTTGGCACGATCGTGGATGTCGGCGGTGGTCAAGGAACACTGCTTGCTGCGCTGCTTGGGACGTATCCGCATTTGCGCGGCATCATCCTGGATCGCAACGAGGTGGCTGAAGGCGCAGGGCGCCTGCTTGCCCAAGCCGGCCTGACGGAGCGCGCCACATTCGTCGCGGGTGACTTCTTCCAGGCTGTTCCACCCGATGGTGACGCTTATTTGCTCAAGAGCGTGATCCACAATTGGGATGATGCGGCGGCGGGCACGATTCTGCGCACCTGTCGGCGCGCGATGCGGCCGGATGCGCATCTGATCGTGATGGAGCGGGTTATCCCGCCGGCCAATGTTCCCTCCGAGGCAAAGCTATTCGACATCAACATGCTGGTTACGGTCGGTGGCCAGGAGCGAACCGAGGAGCAGTATCGTGAGCTCTTCGACACGGCTGGCTTCGACCTGACCCGGATCAACGCGACAGCATCACCGCTCACGCTGATCGAGGGGGCGCCCCGGAACCGTCCGCGCGGCGGTCTGCGACACAGCGTCCGGCCGTCGTGCCGCCACCACGGCGCCGGGTGAGCCCGGGGAGCGCGACAGCGTTTGCACATCGGCAAATCCGTGCCGGCTCAACAGCAGCGCGATCGTCTCGCTCGTCGTCACAAAGCCGCCGAACATCGCCGTCCGCAGCCGCGCCACCGCCGCCGCGAGGGTGTCGTCGCTGGAACAGGTGATTGCAAAGAGCAGCCATCCGCCCGGGTGCAGCGCGCGATAGATGCGCGGGACCAGCGTCCGCGTCGCTTCCTTTGAGACGAAAGCGCCGGGAATCCAGGCAAGATCGAAGGCGTTGACGTCGGGCAGCTCTTCGGCGGTCTGCTCGCGCAACGCGATCCGCTGCGCCAACCCGGCCGCCTGCACGCGGCCGCGCACAAGGGCCAGCGCCGGCGCCCATCGGTCGATGCCGACGATACGCAGTGTCGGCCAGAGGCGCGCCATCTCGATCGACAAGGCGCCGACGCCGACCCCGACATCGAGGAACGACGCGCCGGGCGTGGCCAGCCGGTCGGCGAGCCCGGGGAGATGAGACGCGATGGAACGTTGGAGCGCGCGCGGGAACGCGATCGAGACATCGCCCGCCGCTTGCAGCATTTCGGGTTCGCAATGCGCCCAGCCGGCACGGCGCGTTGCCGCGGCGAGGAGCTGGCTATTCATCATGGCAAAGGCGCGGATCTCGCCCAGCAGCGGCTGCAGCTCCGCGGGCGCGGAATTGTCAAGGGCCGCGCGCGCGCCGAGCGCCGCGACGACGTCCTCGACATGGCGCCGGATGTCCGGTTCGAGCTCCGTGCCGCGCGTTTGCGCCTCAAGGGCCGCGCCCAGTGCCGCGAGGGCACCGGCCGACAGGTTGAGGTCAGCGACAATTTGGCGGAGAGACAGGGTCACGCGCAGAGTTTTCTCATTTCACCAGGGCGCTTTTGATGCGGCCTTTGACCTCCGCCCATGCGTCGGTGCCCGGCGTCACGAGATCGAAATGGCCGGCACCGGGAATGTCGACGCGCTCTGTGGCGGTCGCCCGTTTCCGTTGCATGGCGCGGGCGTAGTCATGGGCGATGTATGGAGGAACGAGACGATCAAGGATCCCGCTGATCATCACGACCTTTCCTTTTGGGGGTGGCAGCGTGGCGGGCGAAACCTCGGCGTATGCGCCTTCCGAGACCGTCGCAGGAACCAGTTTCTCAATGATGCCTGGCCCGCAGAGAATGGGCACAAAGCGTGCGAATGCCTCGAGGTCGCCGATGCCCGCGAGACTGATGGCCGCGCGCGGCATGAGCGGCTCGGCACGATAAAGCGGGCTGGCTGCTGGAAGACCGTCCCGCGC
>JBBWZU010000374.1:0-9547 GCA_039649225.1 Hyphomicrobiales bacterium
GAGCTGCGCGCCGCCGCACGTGCGCTGCCGAGCGCGGACGCGCTGCTCGCCGTGCCGCGCCAGAAGCTCGATTCGCTCGCCGAGCGCCTGCCGCGCGCGCTCAAGGCCAATGCCGAAATCCATCACAAGCAATACCTGCGCTGCGCGACGCGGCTGTCGCCGCAGCTTCTGCGCGGCCGGTTGCGCGGCGAGCAGGAGCGGCTGAACAATTTCATCAGCCGCGCACGGCGCTGTACCGAGGTGCACCAGGAGCAGCGCCGTCAGCGGCTCGATACACTCGGCGGGAGACTTGCCACGGCGAGGAACGCGAACTTCGCGGCGCATCGCCAGCGCATCGTGCGCGACGCTGAGAAGATCGTCGCACTGTTCGAGCGCGGTGGACGCGCGGTGACGCGGCTGATCGAGAAGCGCCACGCATCGCTCGAGCGCGCGACCGGCTTGCTGGCCGCGCTCTCATACCATGGCGTGCTGGCTCGCGGTTTTGCGCTGGTGCGCGATCCGGCTGGGCATCCGCTGCGCAGCGCGGTCGCGATCAGCGCGGGCCTCGCCCTCGATATCGAGTTTCACGACGGGCATGTCGGCGCGGTGGCGAATGGCGAGGGCGTCGCCACCGCGCCACCGGCCGCGCCCGCGAAACCCGAATCTCCCAGGGCAAAGCCGCGCCGTGGTGGCGGCGAAGGCCAGGGAAGCCTGTTCGGCTAGTTTGGGTCCTATCGCGCCAGCCATTGGGGAACGCGCGTCAGCGTGTCCGCGCGCGCGATCAAATTGGTCGCGCTATGCGCGCGGCCCGAGCCGTCGACACTCGCGATAAGCCCGGTGAACTCGCGCGGCGGCAGGTTCGGATGGTCGAAATCGTGCAGCGCGTCGGGATACAGCACGAGTGCCGCCAGCGCGCTTCGTCCGCGCGCGCCGGCGACCATCTCTGCGCAAAGTTTCGGTGAATTCACGTCGTCCTTGGCGCCCATCAGGATCAGTGTCGGCACGCGCGCGCTCCAGGCCCGCTCGCCGAGGAGACCGCAACCGGGATAGAAAGCCGCGGCCGAGCGGAAGTCCGCGTGCTCCCCACGTTTTCCCGCCTGCGGCCGGACCATCCAGAGCGCGGTGACAGCGCCGTGGCCCCAGCCAACCAAGGTTACGCGATCGGCGATGACCCAGTCCTGCGCTTGTAGCCAGCGGCGCGCGGCATCGGCATCGCCGACCCGCGCGCGCAGAGGAGCAACCGCCCTGTTCCAGTGTGTGCATTGCTGACCGAATCCGCGCGACGCGAAGGAGTCGGGGAACAGCACCGCGAACCCTGCTGACGCGAGCCGCTGGCCCCAATCGCGATAGTGCGCGCCGATCGATGGGCTGAGCCCGCGGCAGGCGTGGAGCGCGACCACGGCGGGAAACGGTCCGCGACCCGCCGGGCGGAACAGCACGGCCTTGAGCTGGAGATCGCCGCTCGGGATTTCGATTGATTCGAAAGTTGGGCCGGCCGGAGCCGCAGCGCCGGCAAGCAGCGCCAGTCCCAGCGCGGCAATCCGCAACATCCCTTTCCACATTTGGAGCTCCCGCGACCGTTTGCGGCAACGATACACCACAACCATAGCACGGCAGAGCAATATCGTGGAATGCCCTCCCGCCACTTGCGGCGATGCGCTAGATCCGCCGCCCGACGCCTTCCCAATACGGATCGCGCAGGCGGCGCTTGAAGATCTTGCCGCTTTCCTCGCGCGGCAGCGCATCGGAAAACTCGATCACGCGCGGCACCTTGTAGTCCGCGATACGCGCCTTGAGAAACGCCCGCACCGCCTCGCGCTCCAAGGCCGCGCCATCCGGCTGCACGTGGGCGGCGAGCGCCTCGCCGAACTCCGCATCCGGAATTCCGAACACCGCGCAGTCCGCGACGCCCGGCATGGTGATCAGCACGGATTCGATCTCGGCCGGATAGATGTTGACGCCGCCTGAGATCACCATGTCGGACTTGCGGTCGCAGACATAGAGGAAACCGTCGCGATCGAAATAGCCGACATCGCCGACCGCAACGAGCCCGTCACGATCGATCGCGCGGCGGTCATCCGGGCGGTTGACGTAGGTGAAGTCCGGATACGCGGTCTGGCGGCAATAGATCAGCCCCGGCTCGAATGGCGGCAGCACATTGCCGTCATCGTCGAGGATGCGGATCTCGGCGCCCGGCAGCGGGCGGCCGGCCGAGCCCGGATGCGACAGCGCGTCCGCCGACGACAGGATGGTGATGTAACCCGCCTCGCTGCTCGCGTAGCTCTCGTTGATCACCGGACCCCACCAGTCGATCATCTGGCGTTTCACCTCCGGAGGGCAGGGCGAGCCGGTGCTGGCGACGAACTCGATCGAGGAGAGATCGTATTTCTGCTTGATGTCATCCGGGAGGCGCAACAGCCGCACGAAATGCGTCGGCACCAGGTAAAGCCGGGTGAGCTTGTGTTTTTCGATGTCGGCGAGCAGCCGCTCCGCCTCGAAGCGTTCGTGCATGAGGATCAGGTCGGCAAACAACGTGCTCTGCATGCCGTAGGAAGCCGGCGCCGAATGATAAAGCGGCGCAACGAGCGCGGTGCGCATGCCTTGTTTGATGCCGAGCGCAGTCTGCGTCACCGCGCTCACGCGCGCGACCTGTTCGGGAGAGGGCGGCTTGCGCATCACCCCCTTGGGCTTGCCGGTCGTGCCGGACGAGTAGGGCAGCGGGTAATGCACCTGTCGCGGCGGGCCGTCATAGGGGGGCGAGTCCGCCAGCCATTGCTCATATTCGGTCGCGCCGTCGGGCACGCGGCACTGCGCGTCGGACAGCCGGAACGCGGCGCGCACGGATGGCGGCGGCTCGACCACGATGACATGAACGTCGGCCGGTACGCCGCCCTCGATCTGGCGCAGAAGGTCGGCGTGCACGATCAAGGCCTTGGCGTTGCAGTCACGCAGGATGAATCCGGCTTCGTCCGCCTTGTAGTGCCAGTTGATCGGGCATGAGTACGTGCCGGAAAAGCGGGTGATCAGCATCGCTTCGAGGAACGCCACGTCGTTGCGCAGCATGATCGCCACGACATCGCCATCGGAGAGGCCGCGCGCGATCAGGCCGCCGACGCCACGCAAGGCACGCGCCTGGATGGCGGCGCCGTCGCGCTCGATACCGCCCGCAATGACCGTGGCGACCATCGTCCCCCCGCAGCGTCTTCTTGTTCAAAGCTCCGCGACTCTAGAGCGGTGCCAGGAAAAGTGGAAACCGGTTTTCCGTCCGGCATCGCGATCAATGCGATACGACAGAAAGTTCGGCGTGGCGAGTTGCGGCCGTCCGCACTGCGGAACGGAAGCTAGCGCGAAATCCACTCCGGCACGCGCTTGATCGCGTCCGCGCGGGCGGCGGCGTCGGTTCCGACATGGACCGGTGCGGAATTGCCCGCCGTAAACGCGACGCCGGTGCGCGCCTGGAACGGCAGGCTGGGGTGATCGAAGTCATGAACGGCGCCGGGGTAAACGATGATCGCGGTGCGCGCCGAGCGTCCGCGCGCGCCCGCCACCATCTGCTCGCAGGCGCTCGCCGGCGCCCAGTCGTCCTTGGCGCCGATCAGGATCAGGGTCGGCGCCCGCGCGCTCCAGGCGGTGTCGCGCAGGCGGCGGCAGCCCGGATAGAACGCGACCGCGGAGCGGAAGTCCGGCTTGGACTCCTTTTTCAGCGCGCGCGGCCGCACGGCCCACAGCGCGGCGACCGCGCCATTGGCCCAGCCGAGCAGCGAGACGCGGTCGACCACTACGAAATCCTGCTCCTGCAGCCAGTGCCGCGCGGCGTCCGCGTCGCCCACGCGCTCGCGGCCGGAGCGTTGGCTACGCTGCCCGACGGTGCACTGCGGCGGCAGCCCGCGCGAGGCGAAGCTGTCGGGGAACAGCACCACGAAGCCGGCCGCCGCCAGCCGCTCGCCCCAATCCGCATAGCGCGTCGCCACCGGCGATTCGGCGCCGCTCAGCCCATCGCAACTGTGCATCGCGACGATCGCCGGGAACGGGCCTTTGCCCTCCGGCCGGTAGATGAAGCCCTTGAGCTTGGCGCCCTCTTTCTGGCCTTCCAGGGCCATTTCGACCGCATCCGGGCCGCTTGCCAGCGCCGCGGATGCCAGCGGACCCATCAGGACCGTGGCGGTTGCAATGAGTGCTGGGAGGCGCCGCATCGGGTTTCCGCGTGGCTAACGGGGGTGGCGGGTTGCCTTCGGAACTCAAATCTAACGGTTTAACGACGGCAACCGAACCATTATGTTCGCATTCGCGTCGTTTCCCGGCGAAGTAGGCCGGGATCGCCCTGAACGGAGAATGAACGTGCTCAATCGCTACAGCGGACCCTCGCCGATGCCCGGCGAAGCCGAGGTGAGGTATCTCGACGGCGATTTCCGCGTCGTCCGTCCGGGCGCGTTCGTGCGCTGCGCCGTCACCAACGTTCCGATTCCGCTGGAGGAATTGAAATACTGGAGCGTCGAGCTGCAGGAGCCCTATGCGACGCCGGAAGCCGTCCTGCAGCGCCTTGCGCCGGGACGCTTGAAGCAGGCCTGAGTTAAGCGCGTTGCGCGGCGCCGAGCACGAGCCGCCTGAAATCGTCCTGTTCGCTCACGATCAGTTCAACCGGCAGCGCTTGCGTGCGCGCGGCCAGCGCGGCGAGAGCGGGGTCGCCCTGCAGCCGGACCAGGTCCTTCTCGGTGGTCACGAGCGCAAGATCATGGCGCTCGGCCTCGGCGATCAGCGCGGCCGCCTCGTCGGCGCGATAGCGGTGGTGATCGGCAAAACCGCGCTGGATTTGGGCGTTGATCCCGGCCGCCGCGAGCGTCGCGAAGAATTTTTGCGGATCGCCGATGCCCGCGAAGGCCAGCACGCGGCGGTTCTCGACGCGCGCGAGCGCCGCGCGATCCGGAACGAGCCGCCCGTGAAAGGTCGGCAGGTTGGTCGCCGGCATCGGGCCGTCACCGACGATCAGAATCGCATGCGCGCGTGCAAGCTGCGGCGCCAACGGGGTGCGCAACGGGCCGGCCGGGATGACCTGACCGTTGCCGACGCCGCGCGCGCCGTCGATCACCAGGATGGACAGATCTTTCGCCAGCGCCGGGTTCTGGAAGCCGTCGTCCATCACGATGACGCTGGTCTCGGCGGCGATCGCCAGCCGTGCGCCTGCGACCCGGTCACGCGACACGACCGTCGAGGCGACGCGCGCGAGCAGCAATGGTTCGTCGCCGACGTCGGCGGCGGTGTGCGAAGCTTCGACCTGTACCGGTCCGGAGAGCTTTCCGCCGTAGCCGCGCGTGAGAAATGCCGGTCGCCCGCCCGCGGCAGCCAGCATGCGTGCGACCATGATGGCGGTCGGCGTCTTGCCGGCGCCACCGACGGTCGGATTGCCGATGCAGATAACCGGAACGCCGACGCGCTCTCCGCTCTGCGCAAGCCGCCGCGCCGCGATGGAGCCGTAAATGGCGCCGAGCGGTGACAGCAGCGCGGCCGCCGCTCCTGATTTTCTCCACCAGAAGCCCGGCGCCCGCATCTAATTTGTTTCCTTGCGCACGATCTTATCCGAAAACCGGCGCCCACTTTTCGGGGTCATGCGCTAGCGTCTCTCAAGATCGATCTGCATCAGATACGGCTCGATCGCGGCCAGCGTGCGCTTGAGCGCGCCGCTGAGACGATCGACGGTCGCAAGCCCTGCGTCGGCCACCTGCTTGCGCGCGGCGGCATCGGCCAGCCACGCGCCGATGCGCACGACAAGCTTGTTCACGTCGAGCACTTCCTCGGCGCCATGCGCGTCGTCGAGCACCGCATAGATCTCGGCGAAATTCCACACATGCGGACCATGCAGGATTGCGGCGCCGAGCTTGGCGGGCTCGATCGGGTTCTGTCCGCCATGGCGCACCAGCGAGCCGCCTATGAACACGATCGGGGCCAGCCGATAGAACAGGCCGAGTTCGCCGATCGTGTCGGCGACGTAGACGTCGGTGCCGCGATCGGGAAGCAGTCCGCGCGAGCGCGAGATCGCGTTCAGGCCGGCCGCGGTTGCGATTTCGGCGACACCGGGCCCGCGCTCGGGATGGCGCGGCGCGATGATGGTGAGGAGACCGGGAAAACTCTGGCGCAGCCGCCGGTGCGCATCGATGATGACGGCTTCTTCGCCCGGATGCGTCGAGGCGGCGGCGACCAGCGGACGCAGCCGCAGCAGTGCGCGCATCGTTGCAAGCTTGTTGGCATCGACCGGCGGCGCCGGCACGTCGAGCTTGAGATTGCCGGTCATGTTCACGCGCGGCGCGCCGAGCTCGCTGTAGCGCTCCGCGTCGGCGTCCGACTGCGTGAGACACAGGTCGAACGAGCCGAGCAGCCGGCCGATGGTCTTTGGCAGATAGCGCCAGCGTGTGAACGAGCGTTCCGACAGTTTCCCGTTGACCAGAATCATCGGAATGCCGGCTGCGTTGCACGACATGATGAGGTTCGGCCAAAGGTCCGACTCCGCAAGCAGCGCGAGGTTCGGCCGCCAGTGCGCGATGAAGCGCTCGGTGAAGCGCGGCGCATCGAGCGGAATGAATTGATGCACCACGCCGGGCGGCAGCCTCTCTTCGGCAAGTCGCGCCGACGTCACGGTGCCTGACGTCACCAGCACATGGAAATTGCGTGCGCGTAAGGCTTCGACCAGGGGCATGACGGCGAGCATTTCGCCGACGCTCGCGCCATGCGCCCAGATCAGCGGCCCGGGCGGACGCGCGATCTTCGCTTCGCCACGCCGCTCGGCGAGACGCGCCGGATTTTCCTTGCCGCGCTTTAATCGGCGCGCCAGCACGATGCCCGCCAGCGGCGTCGCCAGCGCGGCGAGGCTGCGATAGGCACGTAACGTCCACGGCAGCCGTTTAGCCACGGCCGGCATCTCCACCCTTCCGATCGGCGATCTGGTAAGCGCGCTCGGTCGCCCCGTTCAGATTATCCTCGAGCTGCCGCCGGCAGGCTTCCATCACGGAATCGTCGGCATCCGCCGGTACGCGTACCGGTTCCCCACAGACAGCAGCGCCACGTCCGAATGGCAGATTTATGGTTGTCCGGTCCCAGTTGTGAAGAACGTAGCGCCTCGAGGTGGCGAGCGCGACCGGATAGATCGGGCGCCCCGATTCGCGCGCCAGCATCATGATTCCCATGCCGACGACGCGCGCGATCTTCGGCACGTCGGCGGTGAGTGCCACCGTGTAGTTATCGCCCAGCGCCTCGCGCATGGCTTGGAACGCTCCGACGCCGCCCTTCCGGTCGAAGCGCCCGCCGGTGTCGCCCGAGCCGCGGATCGTCTCGATGCCGAGCCGCTCGGCCGCAATCGCATTCACCTCGCCGTCACGGTGGCGCGAAATCAGCACTTTGCCGCGGTCGCCGGGACGTCGCATGAACGGGCCCATGAAGTGCTGGCCGTGCCACATCGCCACGATCACCGGCAGGTGCTCGTCGATGCGCGCATAACCGTCCGGCGGCTCGATCGTGAACCGCGTGGTCTTGAACACAAAGCGCAGATATTCGGCCGCGAAGGTCCCGAGCAAAACCTGGAACCAGCGCTGACGCGCGACACGCTTCCACCACAGCTTCACAGCGCCGATCCCGGTCAGCTTTTTCGCGTCGTGTCGGTCGCGGGATCGAGCAGCCGGTGCATATGCACGATGAAATAGCGGACATGGGCGTTGTCGACGGTCTTCTGCGCCTGCGCCTTCCAGGCCGCATGGGCGGTTGCGTAGTTCGGGAAGATGCCGACCATGTCGAGTCTGTCCAGATCCTTGAACTGCACGTCGTCGAGCGTCTTGAGTTCGCCGCCGAATACGAGATGCAGCAGCTGTTTCGGTTCAGTATCGTCAGCCATGACAAACCTTCGCAGGGACCGGGTTGCGGACGGGGTTCATGCGAGCGCAAGCATCTTGGTTCGTACCAGCTCAAGGAACGCTTCGTGGCGGGTACGCCCGGCGGCGACGAGTGCGCCATGCAGCGGTTCGGCGCGATTGTAAATGAGAGTGGCCCCCTCGAACGTGGTCAACGCGCCTCCGGCTTGGTGCACCAAAAGATCGGCAGCCGCAAGGTCCCAGTCATGGCTGTCGCGGGCCGCGAAGGCGATATCCAGCGTGCCGTCCGCGATCCGCGCGATGCGCAGCGCCAGCGAAAAGACTTTCGGCTCCATCACGAGCGTCGGCGCGACCTTGGCAAGCCGTTCGAGCATGGGTTTCGGGCCGGTGGCGATCCGCCCGGCGAACTCCGCACCCGCGCTGGCCCGGACCGGTATGCCGTTGAGGGTTGTTCCTTCCCCAGCGGAAGCGGCATAAAAATTCTCCTGCATCGGCGCATAGACCGCGGCGATCACCGGGCGACCTTCGGTCACCAGTGCGACTGAAATCGACCAGTCGGTCCGCCCGGCCACGTAGGCGCGCGTGCCGTCGATCGGATCGACGACCCAGAGGCGCGGGGCGTGCATTCTGGCGCGGTCGTCCTCGCTTTCCTCCGAGAGCCAGCCGGCGTCCGGCGCGAGCGCCGTCAGGCGCCGGCGCAGGAGCTTGTCGACCGCGATATCGGCTTCGCTGACCGGTGAGCCGCCGTGCTTGGTCCAGGTCTTGAGCGCGGTTTGGAAGGTGCTGGCGGCGAGTGCGCCCGCTTCGCGCACGGCGGCCTCGACGCCAGGGATCAGTGTTGCGTACGCGCTGGTCTCAGGTGCCCGCAACGGTCAGACCTTCCATCCGTAGGGTTGGCGCATTTGTGGCGTACTTGAATTCAAGATCGTTGGCGGGCGTCAGCGAGGAGAAGATGTCGTTGAGGTGGCCCGCGATGGTGACCTCGCTCACCGGGAACGTCAGCTCGCCGTGCTCGATCCACAGCCCGGAGGCGCCGCGGCTGTAGTCGCCGGTGACAAGGTTGGCGCCCATGCCGATCAGGTCGGTGACGTAGAAGCCGTCCTCGATCTCGGCGATCAGTTCGGCGCGCGTCACCTTGCCGGCTTCAAGATGCAGGTTGGTCGCGGACGGCGAGGGCGAAGACGAGACGCCGCGCGACGCGTGGCCGGTGGTGACGAGCGACAATTCGCGCGCGGTCGCCGAATCCAGGAACCAGGATTTCAGGACGCCGTCGTCGATCACCGCGAGCCTGCGGCCCGCTACGCCTTCGCCGTCGAAGCCGCGCGAGCGCAGGCCGCGGCGGCGCAGCGGATCATCGATGATGCGGATGCCGGGCCGGAACAGCCGCTCGCCCATACGATTTTTAAGGAAGCTGGTCTTGCGGGCGATCGACGCGCCGTTGATCGCGGAGGCCAGATGGCCGACCAGCGATCCGGCGATGCGCGGATCGAACACGATCGGCACGCGCCGCGTTTCGACCTTGCGCGGGTTGAGCCGCTTGATCGCGCGCTCGCCTGCGCTGCGTCCGATTTTCTCCGGCGCCTCCAGGTCGCCGGCATGCAGCGCGGAGGAAAAATCGTAGTCACGCTCCATGCCGGTGCCTTCGCCGGCGATCGCCATGGCGGAGACACTGTGGCTGGAGCGCACATACGAGCCCTTAAAGCCGTGGCTGGTTA
>JBBWZU010000404.1:0-3765 GCA_039649225.1 Hyphomicrobiales bacterium
AACGAGTCGGTGCCGAACGGATGCGCAAGATTGGGCGGCGACAGCAGCGCGAGGAAATCCGCATCCGTCGGCGAGTAAGGCGAAAGCCACGGCCCGCCGACCACCGCCACGAGTACAATGATGGTGATCGCGGTGCCGACCAGAGCAAGCTTGTTGGTGAGGAAGGCGCCCATACGGTTTGCCTTACGCCGCGCGCGGGTTGAGCGCGGTACACGCGAGGTCCACGACGAAATTCACGGTCAGCACGCAGACAAGAAACGTGAGCGCGCAGGCCTGCACCAGCGGATAGTCGCGGCCAAACGCGGCATCGACCATCAGGGCGCCGATGCCCGGAATGCCGAAGATGCGTTCGACCACCACGGTGCCGCCGAGGAGGTAGCGGACCTGCAGGCCAATCACCGTCACGTAGGGGATCAGCGCATTGCGGAATACGTAGTGGACGAAGATGAACGAGCCCGCATAGCCGAGCGAGCGCGCGACGCGCACGTGGTCGCGATGCAGCGTCTCGACCAGCGCGGTGCGCAGGATGCGGGTGAAGGCCGCGGCCATCGGCGCCGCAATTGCCAGCGCCGGCAGAAACCCGCTGTAGAAGGCGCCCGCGAGCGATGTCGCCGGCGAGACGAAGCCGTAGGACGGAAACAGGCCGGCCCCGAGCGCCAGCAGGTAGATCAGCACATAGGACAGCCAGAAATCCGGCATCGAAATGCCGAGAACCGCAAGCGACGTGGCGGCGGTGTCGAGCGCGCGTCCGTGCCGCAGCGCCGAGACCGTGCCGGCGACGAGCGAGATCGCGACCGCCATCGCCAAGGCATAGAGGCCGACAAACATCGTATTGGGCAGACGCGAGCCGATCAGCGAGGCGATCGGCACCCCGCCGGCGACCGTCATCGAGGCGCCGAAATCTCCGATCAGCGCGCCCGACAACCAGCGCCAGAACTGCACGACCAGCGGCGCGTCCAGTCCCCAGCGCTTGTGAAACGCCGCGATCGCCTCCGGCGTCGCCTGGTCGCCGAGCGCGGTGAGGGCCGGATCGCCGTATCCGGCGCGCATGACGAAGAACACCGCCGCCGCGCCGAGCAGCGCGAGCAGGATCACCCCGCCGAAACGGCGCGCCGCACGCGTGAGACCGGCCGCCGTCATCGGTCAGCCAAGCTCGATCTGTCCGAACTGATCGGCGAAGTTGGAGTAGGGCAACTGCACGAAACCCTTCAGGTTCGGCCGCAGCAGATTGTGCACGTTCGAGCAGAAGCACGGCAGGATCGGAAGCTCGTCGCCGACGATCCGCTCGGCCTCCTGATAGACCGCCTGCCGTTTGCCCGGATCGATCTCGGCGCGGCCCCGCTCCAGCACCGCGTCCATCTTGTCGCTCGCATAGCCATGGATGTTGCGGAAGCCCTTGGAGCCGAGAATCTCCCCGAGATATTCGTCCGGATCGACGAAGCCGAGCCAGCCCATCACCATCGCGTCATAGTCGCCCGCCTTGGCGCGCGAGTAGGCGGCGTTGAAGTCCATCGCCTGCAAGGTGATCTTGGTGCCGAGGATCTGGTTGGCCTGGCCGGCGACGATCTCGCCCATGCGCCGCCACCAGTTCGAACCCCAGACCAGCAGGGTCGCCTCGGTGCCCGGCTTGTGGCCCGATTTGGCGAACTCGGCGCGGGCGCGCTCCGGATTGAAGGTGACGTATTCGCTGGAGGCAGGCTTGCTGCCGCCCCACAATGCCGGTGGCAGCAGGCCCGAAATGGCGACGCCCTCGCCGAACAGCACGGCCTTGACCAGCACCTCGCGATCGAACGCCATCGAGACCGCGCGGCGGAAATGCAGGTCCGCGAAGGGACCCTTCCGGTTGTTGAGCGCGATGTAGCGGGTGTTGAGGCCGGCCTGCTTCAGCACCTTCACTTCCGATCGCTTCTCGAGCGAGGGGATGTCGGCGAACGGCGCGGTGCTGGTGAGGTCGAGCTGGCCGCCGAGAATGGCGGTCATGCCGCTCGACTCCTCGGCGATGATCGGGCAGGTGACGCGCTGCACCTTCGGCGCGCCGGAGAATGCGCCGCCAAAGGCTTCCAGTTCGACGCTCTCGCCCGACTTCCAGGCCTTGACCTTGAAAGCGCCGGTGCCGACCGGTTGGCGGCCGAAGGCCTCGTCGCCCATCGCCTGCAACGCCGTGCGTGAGACGATCTGCGTGGCGGTGCGCGTATTGGTGAGGTAATTGACCAGCGGCGCGAACGCCGTCTTGGTGACGATGCGGACGGTGTGCGGATCGACCACCTGGATGTCCTTGATCACCGATACCTTGCTGCGATTGGGCGCGGCGTTCTTCTCGTCGGCCACGCGCTCGAGCGTGAATTTGACGTCGTCGGCGGAAAAATCGCTGCCGTCCTGGAATTTCACGCCCTTGCGCAGCTTGAACTCGAGCGTCGTCGGATCGACGACGCTAAAACTCTCGGCCAGATCAGGCACGATTTCCATCTTGGCGTTGAACTTGAGCAGCGCGTTGAACACCCCATAGATCACGTAGAATTCGGGGATCAGCGTCGCCTTCATCGGATCGAGCGTGTTGATCACGTTGAAGCCGGCGATGCCGGCGCGCAAGGTTGCCGGCTGCGCGAGGGCGCTTCCAAGGTTCAGTGGAGATGCCACTCCGAATGCCGCGCCGGCCCCGGCCAGTTTGAGCGCGCCGCGCCGCGTAAGATCAGTCCCGTTGTTCGACATTATCCCGCTCCCTTGGATAAAAACTGCGTTGCCTGGATCCCGTCATGGTGACGCGTCGGCCATGAGAGCGACGCGCTCGCGTTGCATCGGCGGCGCGAACAGCTCGCGCCATTCGGAGTCGAACCGGCGCCGCTCTTGCAAGATGCGGGCCTCATCCCATCCGAGCATGGCGCCGAGTTCGTTCGCCGCCACGGTCAGGCCATCGGACGACACCGGCCCGGTCCAGGCCAGGCCGCGGCGGCGGAAGATTTCATCCGCCAGCGTTGCGGCATGCTCGGCGCCGGTTCGCAGCGCCGGCATGTAGTTCGGCGGCTGAGGCGCGCGCGCGGGCGTCAAACGCTGCGCGACCAGTTGCGTCATCTCGCGGCCGGCCGACCGATGGGTCATGACGGGGCCCGCCGTCATCGCAAAGGCGTTGGGCAGGCCATCCTCCGCGAGGTCATGGATCACGCGCGAGCGATTGCCGAACGGGACGTGCGGATCGTAGGTGAGGGGGCGCACACCGGCCCAGGTCATGCGCACGTCGGCCGCGGTCAGGCGCAGTCCGGGCAGAAGCCGGTTGGCCTCGACGAGAAGATCGTCGGCTTCCTCAGGGGTGACGAACACGCGGTCGGGATCGCCTTCGTAAGCCGTCTCGGTGGGGCCGAAGTAGTGATACTGCTTCCAGGGCAGGCAATAGAGCGGTTCGTTGCGGCTATTGAGCGTGGCGATGCCGGAGCCCGCGCACGCGTCCGGCAGCTTGACCACGATATGGCAGCCTTTGGTGCCGAAGATCTTGCGGCGCGCCGCCGGGCTGGCCTGCCGCAGCAGATCGTCGATCCACACGCCGGACATTACCAGCACCAGCGCGCCGTGCACGCGCACGGGCGGCGCATCGCCGAGCATGTCGGTCAGTTCGACGGTCCAGCCTCCGTCCGGCGAATGCGCCGCGAGCCGCGCCTGCGTGTAATTGCGCGCCCGCGCGCCGAGCCGCTCAGCATCGAGCACGGCATCGAGACCGATCCGCTCCGGCCAGTCGAACTGAAACTCGCGGAACGCCGCGACGCCGGCCAGGGA
>JBBWZU010000406.1:0-8855 GCA_039649225.1 Hyphomicrobiales bacterium
GAGATCGCGGTCGACCTCACCGGCCAGACCCGCGCGAGCCTGTCGGCGGTCGCGGCGAACACCGGCAACCTGTTCAGCCAGGATGAGGTCGATGCCGCGACCAAGACGCTCGACGTCCGTTTCGCGGACGCGGTTTCGCCCTACGTGGTGATTGCGCGTCACACCGGCGACTACGCGGCGCCCTACGATGCGGCGATGAGCTATCTCAACGATGCCGGCGCCGACGAGAAGGCGACCGACATCTGGAAGGCGCAATATCAGGCGGTGCTCGACGGCCTGACCGCCGCCAGAGCGAGTTTCGGAAAGGCGCCCGACACCGGCAATCCCGACGATCCGGTGGCAGCGCTGCTCGGCCGCACCTCATCGACCGGATCGCAATCCACCACGACGACCGCCGCGGATGTCGTGTCGCGGGCCCGCGCCTTGCTCGACGCGCAGGCGAACGCGGCGCGCGACAACGGCACCGACCTGACATTCGACCGCACCCGCAAAGGCGGCCAGCAGGTCGACTACACGGACTTCGACAATCGCGCGCTCGCCACGATCACGCAGAACCAAAGTGGCGACTTCTCGCCCGAGGAAACCCGCTCCGCCAAGGCCGAGCTCGATCAACGCAACCGCACCAGCATCCTGGCGGCCCTGAACGGCTCGCAATCGGGCAGCGATCTGCGCAGCAGCAGCCTGGCGCTGCTCAAGCAGTACTCCGGCATGAGCGACGAAGAAAAATCCGTGATGGGCTACGACGATGCATTCGTGAACCGCATCGCGCAAAACTATCGCACGCTCACCTCGCTGCAGGGTTCGCTCGGAACCGCGACGTCGGCGGGCGGCGGCATCCTGTCTTATCTCTGACCGTCCTGCGAATTTTAGCCGCTAGAGCATGTTCCGATCACATCGAGCCGTAGGGCGGGCAAAGCCGCCTGCTCGCCATTTCGATGTTGCTCAGGTGCTGCGCGGCGTGCCCGCCGTCAAGCTCTCCTCGTCGGGCAACGGCACATCGTTCAGTGCGTTTTGTCAGCGTACGCGTGTCCGCCTTTTGCCCGTCCTACGATTTGGCTCGGGCGGGACATGCTTTACAGCAGCCATCGGAACGCGCGCCGCAGCTCGGCCGCGCCGTTCTGTTCATAGCATCGTCCGTGCGCCAGAATAATGCGCTCGGGATTCCAGCGGATCATGGTCAGAACCGCGGCACGCAATTGCGGTTGGTGGTTTGCAAAGGTCCGCCGCAAATCACGCGGCATGCCGCCGTCCGGATCTTGCACGCCGGCCCATCGCGTCAGCCAGCGCATCAAAAGCGACCCTATTTTCCGCGGCTCGAAATTTTCGATGAGGTCGGCGAGAACCAGCGTCCGGCTTGCGCGATGAAAGAACGTGACCTCGGTCATGGTGCGTCCGGGCACGGGGAGCGTCGCGACCTCGGCATCCCAGACATATCCGCAATCGCGATCGAGCGTGAAAGCGTCGAAATCGATGCGGCCGCCGGCCTGTTCGCGAACCCGCGGCGCCAGGTAGACATCCGCGTCGGGATAGCCAGCATGCCATTCGGGCAGCCACCAATAATGCAGCCGGTTCGGCGCAATGATCCAGCGCGGAACTCCCACGTCTTCGATCTCGCTCTTGAGCTCCGGCACCAGGGGAGTGGGTGAATGAATGAAAAGCCGACGCCCGCCCAGGTTCATGACGGTCATGCGGGTTGGAAAAGGCAAGTTGAGCCAAGGCTTGCCGAACCGGATGATCGGTCCGTCCACGATCCAGACGTCATCCGCAACGCGCTTGAGCGTGTTCAGTGGCGGGTAAATGCCGCTGGCGTCCATGACCGACCTCGCTTTGCCGCAGGCCGAGGTTGCCGCTCCCCTCCGGCAACGTGCCGGAGAGAGGCTTGCTCCAGACCTTTAGTGAAGCATCATCGATCTCACGGCAGCAATGGGCGGGCGGGCCGCGAAACGATCAATTTTCCCACACCCAGCGCCCGCGCGGCTTCGCGCCCTGATAGCCATCGAGCTCGGATTTCTTCAGGAACGCGTCGAGCAGCGCAGCAACTTTGTCGTTGTCCATATCCGCAAAGGGAATATGCGTGCTGCCTTTGAGTCCCGCATCATCGCCCAGCATGAGGACTTCCGCGTGCCCGCCATATTTGTTGATAAGTTTGGCGCACAGGCGGGACTGCTCAACCCACTCATGCACACGAGACGTCGGGTGGCTTCTATGGTCGCCCCACACGAACTGGATCGACTTTAGCTTCGCCAGCTTCTTGAACGCCTCGAGCGGAACACCGACGGGTCCGAAACCGCAGGCATTCGGGTCCTGGCACAGCTTGGGGCTCTCGGGGTCGCCGATCGGGAAGACGTATCCGATGCTCTCGTAAGCGACGATGCCGGCGATATTGTCTTTCGTGGTCTTGCCCGTCGTCACCATGGCGCGAAGTCCGCCCGCCGAGTTGGTGAGGTAGACAATACTATCGCCGAGCCTGCCGGAGTCGGCCGCCACCGCTGCGGCATCTGTTTCAACGTCGATATTCTTCAGAAAATCGAACTCGTCATAACGAGAGGCCGTCGCCTCCTTCCAGGCTTCCTCATTGTTGGTGGGGAACTGCACGTCGGGCCACCAGTTCTTATAGGACTCACCGAAATTCCAGGCCGCGAAATTCCCCTCATCGCGGTATTCGGGCGTGTAGGTGATCGGCTCGCAACTCCAGTTGGCGCGACCGACCCGCGGACCGTCCCACAAGTAAACCGGATAATTGCGGCGGAGGAACATGTCCTTGAAGCCTTCGCCACCGTCCCAGCGGTTCTGCCATACTTGCGTGCTGGAGCTGTGCCACATCACGAGGCCCGTCTTGCGCGGGTTCGTGGGCAAGAAATATTCAACGTAGCCGTGATCGCAGGACAGGTGCTGGTTGGCGTTTTTCGGATTTTCAAGAACCTTGCCACCGATGACGAACCCACCCGATTTCGCCAGCACGATCGGATCCTGACGGTCTTGAGCTTGACCGCGATTAGCTTGGGCCAACGCGCTGCTGCCCGTCGCGGCGACGAGCAACAACGCCGCCGGCAAACCATATTTTCTCAAGTTCATGGAGTCCTCCCAGGATGTTTATTCAGATTTTGGCCGATGACGGCATTTGATAGGCGGCGTATCGCACCTCCTAAAATTTTCTCAAGGAGAGCGATATACCGTGGATGACGCTAGCAACGTCACTCCACTTCGTCATCCCAACGAAATCCATGACAGCTATGTGTTGCAGTTACTGGAACATGATCATGTTGCGGTTAGTGGAACGCGCGCGATTTTCTTAAAAGAGGCGTTCGACGATGTTGCGCTCGCGGTAGAGCGCGAAACTGCAATCGCACTTGATTGAGTGTGCGCTTTGGCTGAACCGGAGGCCGGCGCCCTATACCGCTGCAGGCGGTCCGAACCAGGTGGTCAGCGCGTCAGGAAGGCCCAGATAGCGGTCTCCCGCCCAGGCGACATGTCCATCGGGCCGGATCAACACGGCAGCAGGAGCGGTGACCGCGCCAAGTGCCGGAAGCTCCCACACGCCGTCGTATTTGGCGTCGATCAGCCGAACCCGATCCGCCCACGGCGTGATGTCGAAGCCGCCCGGCTCACCGAGGTCGAGCAGCACCGGCCGGGCATCGTGGAGCAAAGTGAAGACCCGCAGCGGGCCGTTGTCGGTGGAAAGGTCGAGGTCGGGCATGCGGCGTCCGAGCAGCGGGTGCCCCGCGCCGAGATCGTAATGAATGCCGAGACCCGACATCATCGCGGCGAACATGTTGCGCGGCTCCTCCATGCCGAGGAGCTCGGCCATCGTGTCGCGCAATGCCTTCGTACGGTCGTCATCGCGGCGCAGCACGACCGACGCCATCGTGTGACGCAGCACGCGGGCAGCGACCGGGTGGCGCTCGGCGTGGTACGTATCCAGGAGGCTGTCCGGCGACGTCCCCTTGACCACCTGGGCCAGCTTCCATCCGAGATTCATCGCATCCTGCACCCCGGTGTTGAGGCCCTGTCCACCGTCCGGGGGATGCACGTGTGCGGCGTCGCCGGCCACCAGGACCCGTCCTTTGCGGTAGGACGCGGCTTGCCGAGCCGCATCGGTGAACCGGGTGATCGAGGTGAGGCTGTGGACCCCATAGTCGGTCCCGCATGCGGCGAGGAGCGCGTCGCTGAGATCGCGCAGAGTGGGTTCGGCGGTAGCATCGAAATGTTGTTCGGTCACCAGGACGCCGATCGGCCCCTCATCCTTGTAGACCACCTGGCCGTCGCGGATCTCGTACTCCGTCCGGCCGAAGGAGTGGATACCGAGGGCGCTGCGGTGGATGCCCAATTCAGGCGTCTCGGTCATCTCGACCTCGGCGATCAGGTTGCTGGTTGTCGGATCCGATCCGAGGAAGTCGATGCCGGCTGCCTTGCGGATGAGACTGCGCCCTCCATCGCACCCCATGAGATATTGCGCCCTCAGCGACCGGCCATTGGTGAGCGCGATGTCGACGCCGGCATCGTCCTGCGTGAAACCCGTCACCTCGGTGCCGCGATAAACAGGCACCTTGAGCTCCTCGACCCAGCCGGCCAGGATGCGCTCGATATGCTTTTGCCGCAGCCCCAGCCCATACGGGTATCGGGTCGGAAAGTCGCTGATGTCGAAGTGCACTCCGGCAAACCCTGCGACCTGCGCCTTCTGCCCCTCAGCGAGGAACCGCTCGGCGATGCCGCGCTGAGCAAGAACCTCGATGGTGCGTGAGTGGAGCCCTCCCGCACGCGAGCCGGTGAGGTCCTGGCTCGCGCGCCGCTCGACTATGGCAACGTCGACGCCCGCCAGCGCCAACTCGCCCGCCAGCATCAGGCCGGTCGGGCCCGCGCCCACGATCAAGACATCGGCATCCGGCATGGTAACGGCTCCCGTGTTTGCGATGGCGGGTTTCAGCCCGCCCGCGTCCCCACCGAAGAGACGAGCACGCGCATGTTTCTGCGGAGGCCGCATAAAGCTACGCAACTCAGGGCGCTGCAATTCTTGAACTTCTTTATTTCGGCCCCATATCCGTATGGGATGGCTCGCATATCCATTCAGTATCCGCGCATTACCCGCGCATTTTTGGCTTGATATGATGCCGAAACGTCAGGCAGCTGGAGCGCTCTCGGTCAATGCTGTAATCGGCAGATCGCGACAGCAGGGACTTGCCGGTCCGGCTCGCGATCACAGCCGGCGAGGCCCGCGACAACAGGCTCGCCGCAAAGCTCCGTCCTAAATCAGGCGACCTTCTCGAGCTTCTGGATACAGCGCACGACCGGCGGCATCGGCGTGTCGGGAAAGCTGGTCTTCCAGTTGGTGACGCCGACTTCGCCAACGTAAATGTCGCCCTTGGAGTCGAGCGCGAGGCCGTGCGGCGCCAGGAACTTGCCGACATCAAGCCCGGGCCCGTTCTCGCCGCCGAGCCGCCCGATCTTCTTACCCTGCGAGTCGACGATGGTGAGGCGCGGGCCGATGTTCCGGTACTGCCGGTTCACCGGCATGCCGGAACCAAGCTCACCGACGATGAAGTTCGGCTTCTTGCCGCCGCAGCAACACAGCGCGCAGGGCCGATGCAGGTTATTCCATTGCGTCTCGTATTTGCCGTCGCCGTCGAACACCTGCACGCGGTGATTTTCGCGATCCGCCACATAGACCCAGCCGTCCTCATCGGTGACGATGTTGTGCACCAGATTGAACTGGCCCGGATCGGTGCCGGGCTCGCCCCAGGTTTTGATCAACTTTCCATCCGGCGTGTACTTGTGCACGCAGGCATTGCCATAGCCGTCGGAAACGTAGATCTCGCCCTTCGGCGACAGCGCTGTGTGGGTGCAGCGGTGGAACGGTGCGTTGCTCATGAACGGCGCCGGCTTGCCGGGAACGCCGATGGTCAGCAGCACCTTGCCGTCGGTGGTGCATTTGCGCACCGTATGGTCGCCATCATCGGTGCAATAGAGATTGTCATCCGCGTCGATGTGCAGGCCGTGGGCACGGTGAAACAGGCCTTCGCCCCAGCTCTTGATGAAATTGCCGGCGCGATCCAGCACCACCATCGGGTGGGCACCGCGATTGAACAGATAGACTCTGTCTTTGCTGTCGACCGCGACAGCCGCGACGTCGGTCAGATTCCAGCCGTCGGGAAGCTTGGCCCAGTTCTCGACCACACGATAGCGATGCTCGCCCGAGCCCAGAACAACCGGCATGCATTTCCCCCGAAGTCATTCGTTCGGGAGATTGTTTCAGACCCCACGCCGACGGGCGAGGGGGCTTTGTCGCATGGCAGCCCGCCGCGCGCGGGCAGGGCCCGATGAGGCGTTCGGTTACTCGACCGCGCGCGGGCCCGAAGTCGCGGGCGCGGTTTCCATCGGCTTGAGCGCCGAGGCGCCGAGCGGGATTTCGACGCCGAACGCTCCGTCGCCCTTCTTGCCGCGCAGCCAGACGACGATCTGCACCACGATCAGCAGCACCGACAGCGCAACAAAGAACGCGCTGATCGGCCGTTCGACGAAGGTGAGAAGATCGCCGCGCGAGATCAGCATCGCGCGGCGGAAATTCTCCTCCACGCGCGGCCCGAGCACGAAGCCGAGCAGGATCGGCGCGGGGTGGAAGCCGAGCATGTTGAGCAGATAGCCGCCAACGCCGATCACCAGCACCTCGCCGACCTGGAACATGTCGTTGTTGGCGCTGTAGACACCGATGCACACGAAAAACAGCGCGCTCGGAAAGAGGTACTTGTAGGGGATCATCAGCAGCTTCACCCACAGCCCGATCATCGGGACGTTGAGGATGACCAGCAGCACGTTGCCGATCCAGAAGCTCGCGATCAGGCCCCAGAAGATGTCCGGATGGTCCTTGATGAGCTGCGGTCCGGGCACGATGCCCTGGATGATCAGTGCGCCGAGCAGCAGCGCCATCACGGCGTCGCCCGGAATGCCGAGGCTCATGGTCGGGATGAAATCGCCCTGCACCGAGGAGTGCGTCGAGGCTTCGGGGCACGCCACGCCCTCGATGGCGCCGTGGCCGAAGCGCTCGGGCGTCTTCGAGATCTTCTTCTCGGTCGCATAGGCGACGAACGAGGCGATGGTCGGTCCGGTGCCGGGAATGAGCGCGCACAGGCTGCCGATGATGGTACCGCGGATCATCGCCGGGAAGGCCTGCTTGAGCTCGGCCTTCGAGGGCCGCATGTCCTTGAACTTGACGTGCGAGTATTTCATGTCGACCGCGGCGGTCTGATTGATGCTGCTCATGAACTCCGCAATGCCGAACAGGCCGAGCGCCAGCGCGACGATCTCGACGCCGTCAGTCAGGCCGATCAGACCGAAGGTCATGCGTGGCGCACCGGTCTCGATGTCGGAGCCGATGACGCCGATCAGCAGCCCGAGCACCGTCATGGCGATGCCCTTGACCGGCGAGCCGCGCGCCAGCGTCGAGCCTGCCAGCAGGCCGAGCAGCATCAGCGAGCAGACCTCCGCCGGGCCGAACTGCAGCGCCACTTTCACCAGCAGCGGCGCCAAAAAGATCATTTCGGTGATGCCCCACGAGGCGCCGATGAACGAGCCGATCACCGTGATGCCGAGCGCGACGCCGCCTTTGCCCTGCTGGGTCATCGGGAAGCCGTCGAGACACGTGACCGCGTGCGGTGGATGGCACGGCAGGTTGAGCAGGATCGAGCAGATCGCGCCGCCATATTGCGCGCCGTAATAGACGCCGGCGATCATCAGGATCGCGGCGACCGGCTTCATGCCGAAGGTCAGCGGCAGCAGGATCGAGATGGTCGCGAGCGGGCCCATGCCGGGGAGCACGCCGACCATGTTTCCGACCAGGACGCCGACAAAGCACCAGAGCAGGTTTTGCGGCTCGAGCGCGACGCCAAAGCCGTACCAAAGATCCGTCAGAGCTTGCCCGATCACAGATGCACCCCACGGATAATCGGAAACGGAACATGCAGAACGTAGGAAAAGAGCGCGCAGCCGAATACCGTGATGCCGAGCGCCAGCAGGAACGAGGACTTCCAGGTCGCGGTGCGGTCACCGCGCGCCGAGACGAACACGCAGGCGAAGGTCGCCGGCGCCATGCCGCCGTACTCGCCGAAGATGATGAACAGCACCGGCCCGGCCAGGATGCAGAACCAGCCCCACCACTCGGGATGCTCGGGAAGGATGCGATCCGGGCCGGCGCTCAGCGTCCCGATCGCCGGGATGGCGATCAGCACACCGAGAAGCATGAGGATGACGCCGAGGATGGTCGGGAAAAACCCCGGGCCCATGTGCATCAGGCTGCCATATGGATTTTCGCGTGCCGCCAGCACCGCCCCGCCGCCCAGCAGGATCATCAACGTGCCGGCATAGAAATCGCGCTTCAGAAAAAGCGTCCGCAACAAAGGGAGTCCCCCCGTCTACTCAGTCGATTGGACGCCCCGTCGGACTTTCTAACTATGTGGCCGAATTAGGCAAGACAGTTTTCAAACAATTGTCATCGAGGCCGTGACCTGACGGAACCGTGGTCAGGCCGATCGTGCGCTCGCAGCACCGCGCGGGCGCGCCAAATCCAGCAGTCCGACCTCGCAGGCCTTGATCTGCAGCGCGAGGAACTTCGAGTTGATGCGGCATTGCGCCAGGCTGCCGGCGATGAACCACAGCCCGGGCTGGCCGGTGCGCGCATACATGTTGCGCAGTTCCTGCGCTTTCCCAAAACCCCAGATCGGGCCGACGCGGGCGGCGACATCATCGCCGAACAGCTTGCGGACGAGGTGTTCCTGGCCCTTGTAGCCGGTCGCGAGCACGATCAGATCGGCGGGCAGGGTTTCGCCGCTGCTCATTTGCGCGCCATGAGGGACAAATTCGATAAT
>JBBWZU010000447.1:0-4027 GCA_039649225.1 Hyphomicrobiales bacterium
CCAAGGCTCAAGACGACGATCCCCGCAATGTAGCCGGCGATCCCCAACGTCGCCGGAATCACCGACAGGGCAAACGATCCAGCCGCCATCAGGATGAGTCCGACAATGACCATGAATGGCGCGCCCAAACGATCGACAATGCGGCCGGCCAGCACACCGCTGAGGACGGAGACCATTGGGCCAATCGACATCACGATTCCAACAGCGGCCGCGTCGAGCCCAAGCGCGCGCGCGAGATAGAACGGGCCGACCACCAGCGTCGCCATCACCACGGTCGCGACGAGTGCGCCGACAACGAGGCTCGCGCTTAAGCCTGAACCGCGGAACATCGCCAACTGGATCAAAGGTGATGCGGCTCTCGCCTCCGCGAGCACGAAGACTCCGGCTCCCAGGACAGCCGCCAGCAACAGAGCCAGGTTGAGCGGACCGAAACTGCCGCGTCCCATCGTCATGGCGAGCGCATAGGCGCCAAGCGTCGTCGCAAGCAGCAGCGTGCCCACGATGTCGAAGCCGACCCGGCCGGTCTTCGGGCCCGGGCGATCAACCGGCAGGCTGCGATAGGCGAGAACAAAAGTCAGGAGACCGAGCGGCACGTTGACGAGAAAGAGCGCCCGCCAACCGGGTCCGGCGATCAGGACGCCGCCGAGCGATGGACCGAGCGCGGTGCCGATCGCCGACATCGTTCCGAGCAGCCCCATCGCGCTGCCGGTCTTTTCCTTCGGCACCGTCTCGCCGACAAACGCCATCGCGAGGGCCATCATGATGGCCGCGCCGAGACCCTGCGCCGCCCGGGCGGCAACCAGCAGCCAGAGCGTCGGCGCGATGCCGCACAAGACCGAGGCCAGTGTGAACAGAACGATTCCGGCCAGCAGCAGCCTGCGGCGGCCGACGATGTCACCCAGCCGTCCAACGCTCACGATGAGAGTCGTGATGGCAAGGAGATAGGCCAGCACGATCCATTGGACCTCCTGGAAGGAGGCGCCGAACGCCTGTGCCAGTGTCGGCAAGCCGACATTGGCGATGCTGGTGCCGAGCGAGGATAGCAACATGGAGAGCGACAGGCCGGCGAGCGCCCACAAGACCGAAGGTGCCCAATCCGCATTTCCCGCGACTGCCTGATCCCGTCCTGCAATGATTGACTTCGACATGAACTCGCTCTCCGGCGCCTTCCGAACCGGCGCTGTCGGAGACGTAGTCCTTTCCCAGGCATGGCGGTATACGCATCATTTGCACTTTATTCGTGCGTTTAACGCCACATCAAATCCAAGCCGTGCTACGCTCGGGATATGCCGACACCCGACCTCAATTTGCTTGTCACGCTGGACGTGCTGCTTGCCGAAGGCAGCGTGGCGCGCGCGGCTCAACGTTTACGGCTCAGCCCATCGGCGATGAGCCGGGCGTTGGCGCGATTGCGTGAAACGACCGGCGATCCGCTGCTGGTCAGGGCCGGACGCGGTCTGGTTCCCACACCGCGCGCGCTTGAACTGCGCGAGCGGGTTGGCCAGCTCGTGCAGGACGGAGCAGCGGTTCTACGCCCCGCCAAGACGCTCGACCTCAAACAACTGGTCCGAACGTTCACGCTGCGCACCCGCGATGGCTTTGTGGAGAACTTCGGACCGGAGCTCATTGCACGCGTCGAGCGGCACGCTCCCGGCGTGCGGCTGCGCTTCGTGCCGAAGCCCAACAAGGACAGCACGACGCTGCGCGACGGGACCGTCGATCTGGAAACCGGCGTCGTCGGGGACACGACAGGCCCGGAGGTGCGTGCGCAAGCTTTGTTCCGCGACCGTTTTGTCGGCGTCGTGCGGATGGGACATCCGCTGTGCAAGGGCCGGATCACGCCCGCCCGCTATGCGGCCGGTCGTCATGTCGCGGTTTCGCGGCGCGGTCTCGACAAAGGTCCGATCGACGAAGCCTTGAAGCCGCTCGGGCTGGAGCGGGAAATCATCACCTTCGTCGGGACCTATCCGGCCGCGCTGGCGCTCGCGCGGGCCTCAGACCTGATCGCCAGCGTGCCCGGACGACACAGCGGAAACATGCGCGCCGGAATGCATAGTTTTCCGCTTCCGGTCCCGATGCCGGAGTTCACGGTGTCGTTGCTCTGGCACCCGCGACAGGATGCCGATCCGGCGCATCGCTGGCTGCGCGGCCAGGTCCGGGAGGTCTGCGCAGAAGCCGCCCGGGCGTGACACAGGCGAGGACTTGCGCCGATGGCATCAGGCGGTCCGTTCTACCGCATCGCCCTAGTCGGTGTGATGCCGAAGCGGCCGTGAGACCGCGCATTGAACCGCAACTCCGCATCTTGGCGGGGGCCGGGATTAATCGGGACGGAGCGTTATTCCACGTCCCTCTCCAGATGAACGCGAACACGACCGGCCTCGACAATCCAAAGCTCACCTTCAACTGGACGCGCCGAGGCGAGCTAAAGAAATTCACGCAATCGGCGTTGCAGACTTGCGAGCGTGGCAGGTGTGCCGAGTTCAAGGATCACGATGCCCGCGCTCTGCTTTGGTGGAAAACGCGGCACCTGACCGAAATCGCGATCCAGCGTGATCGGCGTGCGGCCTTCCGAAACGCAGACGTGAAAGACAGTTTCGTCGGGCGCGCCGGACAGTCCCTGCTCAGGGACCGACATCACGTCATGTCCGGCTTGCCGTAACAATTCGATGCCGCGTCGGCCGATGTTTTCATCGATCTTGATCTTCAAGCGGCAGGCTCCACCGAAACAGGGATCACGCGCTCGCGCGACGCCTCCGCCCCGTAAGCAATCGCCGCCAGCACATCCTCGTGCGTCAATTGCGGATACTCGTCGCGCAGTTCGGCTTCCGGCATGCCGCCAGCCAGCAGATCGAGAACGAACGACACCCAAATGCGCGTGCCGCGAATACACGGTTTGCCGCCGCAAATCGCGGGGTCGATACTGATGCGATCCAGAAGGTTCGCCATTTTCGGCCTCCATTCACCACGTTTCACGAGGCTCGCAGTGCCTGGCAATTTGCCGCAGCTAAGCAAAGCATGCCCGCCAGTTTGCATTGCGCCGGATGGGGCGGGGATGACGCTCCGCAACTCTAGCCGACGCCCGCTCTCAATGAAACGAAAATGCCGAGCCGGCTTGATGCAAATCATCAACATCGGGGCACTGAATGTCCGCATGAGCCCCCACTTCGCAGATTCCGTGACACCGCTCAGCCGAGCTCAAACGTCGTGACGCCGAAAATGCGGTGAATGGCGACGTCGCGGACCGCCCCGGTGTACATGCGGGCGGTCTCGAAAACCGGCCGGAGGCCGCGCGATTGCGCAAGCGCTTGCGCCTCGCGGTTCGGCTCCGGAACGTCGAGATACACATCCCCTTCGCCGGCGGCCGTGATCAGGGCATCGAGCACCGCCTCCGCGGCTGCTCGGTCATCGGCAATCAATGGTCCGATCTTGAAACTCTCGCGGCAAGGGCGGATCACGCCCCACGCGGCGAGCGCGCCGTCGCGCATCAGCGCACGCCCGATGTGGCCGTGGGTGCCGATCCACGTGCGCAGGAAGTTTTCGCGCGGCGCCGGGAAAACTTTCGCATCGTCGGCCGCAATAGTTGCGAGCGGGACATCGGCAAGTGGCGTCAGCGGCCGCGCTTCGGCATCAGGTGCTGCGACACGGCCACCATAACGGACATTGCGATACGCGAGCCTGAAGCCTGATTTGCGGTAATTGTCCTGCTGCGCGACGACGCCGTCGAGACCGATCGTTCGCGCGCCGGCATGCGCGATCGCGGCCTGCCAGATGCGCCAGCCAAGGCCGCGCCCGCGCAGATCGGGCCGCACGATGTAGAAACCCAGAAAGGCGAAGCGGTCGTCGTAGTTGACGCATGAGATTGTCGCCGAAGGCTCGCGATCGAGCTCGCCGATCAGAAAGCCCTCGGCGTCGACAGTCGCAAAACATGGAGCATCGTTGAGGCCCGGGTTCCAGCCCTCGGCCGCCGCCCAGTCGACGCCAAGCGCGATCTCATCGGTGCGCATCGGTCGAATTGCAAAAGTGTCGC
>JBBWZU010000534.1:0-4794 GCA_039649225.1 Hyphomicrobiales bacterium
GGCTTCGCATGCCCGAGGCCTACAGCCTGTTCTCGCGCCGTGGCGCGCCGCTCGTGCCGCGCGATCGCATCTTCGGTATCCGCGAGCGCATGCTGGCCGACGGCACGGTCGAGCAGGCGGTCGACGAAGCCTCGGTCGTGTCGGCGATCGAGCGGGCGCAGGCCAAGGGCGTCGACGGCATCGTCATCACGCTTCTCAACGCCTACCGCAATCCGATACACGAGGCCGAGGTCTCGGCGATTGCCGCCCGCGTCGCGCCTGGCTTGTTCGTCTTCCGCTCGACCGAGGTTTGGCCGGTGATCCGCGAGTACGAACGCACGACGACCGCGCTGATCAATGGCTACGTCCATCCCAAGATCAAGGACTATCTCGACCGACTGATCGAGGGCCTGCGCAGCCGCGGCGTCGCCGCCGAGCCGCTGATCACCAAGTCGAACGGCGGCATCATGCGCGCGGAGCTCGGCAAGCGCGCCTGCGTCAGCATGGTCCTGTCGGGCACCGCGTCAGGCGTGATGGGGGCCGCCTGGATCGCCAACGAAGCGGGTCATGCCAACGTCATCACCCTCGATATCGGCGGCACCAGCGCGGACGTCGCCCTGATCATCGACGGCGAGCCGCAGTTCGGCCTGGGCGAGAAGATCGGCGACTTGCCGCTCTACATCCCAAGCGTCGCGGTGTCCTCGATCGGTGATGGCGGTGGATCGATCGCCTGGGTCGACGGCTTTGGCGTGTTGAAGGTCGGCCCGGAGAGCGCGGGTTCGTCGCCGGGGCCGGCTTGCTACGGCCGCGGCGGCACGCTCCCGACGATCACCGACGCTTTCGTGGTCTGCGGCTTCCTCGGCCAGCACGATCTCGCCTATGGCGCGTTCCGCCCCGATGTGGCGCTGGCGCGCGCGGCGATCGGCGCACTGGCCAGCCGCGTCGATCTCGGCCTCGAGCAGACCGCCGAGGCGATCATCCGTGTTGCCATTGCCGGCATGTTCGTCGAAGTCAGCAAGCTGGTCGCCCGCTATGGCGTCGATACGCGCGACTTCGCCCTGCTGCCGTTCGGCGGCGCTGGTCCGATGCTGGGATGCTTCCTGGCGCGCGAGCTCGGCATGCGGCGCATTCTCATTCCGGCGCGTCCCGGTGTGGTCAGCGCGCTGGGCGGGCTCGTGGCCAACGTCAAGAACGACTTCATCCGCACGCTGTTCATCATGGCGAGTGCGGGCGATGCCGCGCGGCTGACCGGAGCGGTGAAAGAACTGCAGGCCGCAGGGACCGCCTGGCTGCGCGACGAGCAGCAGTTTGCCGGCGAAGCCTCGCAGGCCTGGTGCGCCGACATGCGCTATCGCGGCCAATCCTTCGAGCTCGAGGTGCCGCTTCCCGGCAACGTCGTCGAGGCTGCCGACATGGCGGCGATCGCCGAGGCGTTTCACCGGGTGCATGAGGACGTCTACGATTTCTGCGACCGGCAGTCGCCGGTGCAGATCATGAACCTGCGCCTGGTCGTGTCCGGGGCGTCACCCAAGCCTTGCCTGCATCCGCTGCCGCATGCCGAGAGCGAGGTCCCCACCCCGGAGCAGACCCTGAGGGTCTTCTTCGATGGGGCGTGGCACGACGTGCCCTTCTACCGGCGAGCGATGCTCGAGGCCGGCCACCGCTTCGAAAGCCCGTGCGTGATCGTGCAAGACGACAGCACGGCCTGCGTCCCTCCCGGATTCGACGCCACGGTGGACAGCGGCGGCAACATCGTTCTCGCGTGCGCGGAGCAACGGTCATGAAGGTCGACAAAGTAACGCTCGAGATCCTCGCCAATCACATGCGGGCAGCTGCCGAGAGCATGGCCTACACTCTGTACCGGACGGCGCACTCGACATTCGTGAAGGAGACCGAGGACTTCACCATCCAGATCCTCGACGCTGCCGGCCGCACGGCCGCGGTGCCGCTTGATCTTGGGGCCACCTGGTATCCCGGGATCGACTATGGCCGGGCGATTGCGATGATCCCTCACTACGAGCCAGGCGACATCGCATTCACCAACGATCCCTATTCCGGCTATCTGGCGACCCATACGCCGGATCTGGTGCTGTGGAAGCCGATCTTCCACGATGGCGAGCTGCTGTGCTTCGCTGCCGGCCATATCCATAACACCGACATGGGCGGTGCCGTCCCGGCCAGCCTGTCGCGCGCCCTGACCGAGATCCACCAGGAAGGCATTCGCTTCAAGCCCAGCAAACTCTATCGCGCCGGGGTCATCAATCAGGAACTGGTGGACGTCATGATGTTGAACGTCCGCAAGCCCGATCTCAATCTTGGTGACCTGAAGGCCTTCGTCGGTGCCATGAACACGGGCGAACGCAAGATACGCGAGCTGATCGCCAAGTTCGGCGCCGACACGCTCCGCCAGGGCATGAACGACTTGCTCGATTATGCGGAGCACCAGGCGCGCGGCATCCTGCGCTCGATTCCCGACGGCGAGTATTTCTTCTCCGACTATGCCGACGAGGATGGCCCCGACGGGTTTCCCGCACGCCTGGCGGTCACGCTGCGCATCAAGGGTGATTCGGCAATCCTCGACTTCACCGGCAGCGATCCGCAGCTCACCTCGTCGCTCAATGTGCCGACCGGCGGCAATCCGCACCACACGCTGTTGCTGGTCGGCGTCTACTACATCCTCTATTCGCTCGATCCCAGCCTGGTGTTGAATTTTGGACTGACGCGGCCGTTCCATTGCATCCTGCCGGAGGGAACGATCGTCAATCCTCAGTTCCCGGCCGCGGTCGGCATGCGCAGCCTGACCTGCGGACGCATCCGCAGCCTGCTGTTCGGCGCCTTCGGCCAGGCCATGCCCGAGCGCATGCCGGCGGCACCCGCGGGTTCGAGCTCGATCGTCAACGTGATGACGCACGACGATCGCACCGGTGAGGTCGTCATTGCGGCGGTCAATCCGGTGGTCGGCGGCTCGGGTGGCATGCCGATGGGCGACGGCACCGACGGCAGCGGCGCCGATGCCGGCTATCTCAAGAACACGCCGGTGGAGATAACCGAAGCCGAAGTGCCGATCCGCTTCCGCCGCTATGGGCTGGCGCCGGGGACCGCCGGCGCCGGGCGCTGGCGCGGCGGCCTCGCGACGCAGATGGATTTCCAGGTGTTCTCGCCCAACACGCGGATCACGGCGCGCAACCGTGACCGCTGCCGATTTCAGGCCTGGGGCATTCTCGGCGGCAAGGCCGGTCGCGGGTCATCGATGTCGCTGAACCCGGGGCGCCCCGACATGCGCGTGCTGAACAACATCGACACCTTCGCGGCCAATCCCGGCGACATTGTCTCCATCACCTCGCCCGGCGGCGGCGGCCGCGGTGATCCGCTCGATCGCGAGCCGGAGCGCGTGCTGCGCGATGTGGTGTGCAACTATGTCGCCATCGCCGACGCCGAGGCCGACTACGGCGTCGTGCTGACAGGCGCCGGCATCGATCTGGCCGTGGATCTGCCGGCGACCGAAGCGTTGCGCGCATCACGGCAGCGAAACGAGCCGCATCCGCATTTCCATTTCGGCGCCGCGCGCGAGGCCTACGAGCGGGTGTGGACGCGGCAAGCCTACGACGCCATGACGGTGCTGCTGGCCAGCCTGCCGGTCCATTGGCGCTATTTCGTGAAGCGAAGGCTGATGGAGCGGCTCGAGCGCGAAGGCAGCGGCGCAGCCGAAGTCAGCGCTGTGTGGAACGGCCTGCTGGACGAGCTGCCCTACATTCGATCGCAGCGCGCGGCGGCCGAATAGCCATGGCCGGCGGCGACATCTTCACGGCGGCACGTATTACCAGGCGCGGGACCGGCTCGACCGCCGTCGCGACGCGCCGCGACCGATGCAAAACCGGAGTTGAGAGGGTTCATGCGCAACAGTTCGACATCCATGTGTCGCCGCTCATTGATGCTGGCCGCGGCGGCCACTCTTGCGACGCCGGCCGTGCTACGGGCACAGGCGCCGTGGCCGAACAAGCCGATCCGCTTCGTCGTGCCGCTCGGACCCGGTGGCGCGACCGACATCGTGATGCGCATCCTGACGCCCAAGCTCGGCGAGCTCCTGGGCCAGTCGTGCATCGTGGAGAATCGCGTGGGGGCGGGCGGCGTGCTCGGGACGGATAACGTCGCGAAGTCGCCGGCGGACGGCTACAGCTTCGTTCACGCGAGCGTCTCGTCGGTCGTCATCGCGTCTTATCTCTTCGAGCGCTTGCCCTATGACCCGGAGCGGGACCTGACGCCGATATCGCCCACGGTGTTCGTGCCGCTGTGCCTGTCGGTCACGCGCAACGGCTTGAACGTCGGCTCGCTCAAGGAGCTGGTCGCCGAAATGCGCGCCAACCCCGGCAAGCTCAGCTTCGCCAGCAACGGAACGGGCGCGACCAGTCACCTGGCCGGTGCGAATTTGCTGCGCCTCACGGGTTGCCAGGCCGAGCACATCCCCTATCGCAGCGGCGCCGAGGCGATCATGGCGCTGGTGAAGGGCGAAGTGCAGTGGGCGTTCGATATCCCCGCCCTTCACGGCCCGCATCATCGCGCGGGCAACATCCGCACCATCATGGCCACGCCGGAGCGCCAGCCGCTGATCCCGGACGTTCCCGACAACACCGAAGCCGGCATGCCGGAGCTCAAGGCCTATGCGTGGTTTGGGACATTCGGACCGGCAGGATTGCCGCAGCCTGTCGTCGCCAAGCTGGCCACCGCGATGGCCGAGGCCCTGGCCGACGCGGCGATCCGCAAGCGCCTCGAGGAGAGCGGCATGCCGCCAATGCTCGATTACACGCCGGCGAAGTT
>JBBWZU010000590.1:0-20200 GCA_039649225.1 Hyphomicrobiales bacterium
GAACATCATCAATGGCGGCGTGCATGCCGACAATCCGAGCGACTTTCAGGAATTCATGATCATGCCGGTCGGCGCGCCGACCTTCGCCGAAGGCCTGCGCATGGGCGTCGAGGTGTTCCAGACGCTCAAGAAGGGTCTGCACGATGCCGGCCATAACACCAACGTGGGCGACGAAGGCGGCTTTGCGCCGAACCTGAAGTCGGCCGACGAGGCGCTGAGCTTCGTGATGAAATCGATCGAGGCGGCCGGCTACCGGCCCGGCGAGGACGTCGCGCTGGCGCTCGATCCGGCTTCCACCGAATTCTTCAGGAAGAATGCCTATGTTTATGAAGGAGAAGGGAAAACCCGTTCCATCGAGGAGCAGGCCAAATACCTCGCCGAACTCGTCGGGCGCTACCCGATCGTGTCGATCGAGGACGGCATGGCGGAGGACGACTTTGACGGCTGGAAGCGCGTCACCGACTTGATCGGCGGCAAGTGCCAGCTGGTCGGCGACGACCTGTTCGTCACCAACGTGACGCGCCTCTCCGACGGCATCAAGCGCGGCCTCGGCAATTCGATCCTGGTCAAGGTCAACCAGATCGGCACGCTCTCGGAAGCCCTCGCCGCCGTCGAGATGGCGCACAAGGCCGGCTATACTGCCGTGATGTCGCATCGCTCCGGCGAGACCGAGGATTCGACGATTGCCGACCTCGCAGTCGCGACCAATTGCGGGCAGATCAAGACCGGCTCGCTGGCGCGCTCGGACCGCACGTCGAAATACAATCAGCTCCTGCGCATCGAGCAGGAGCTGGGCGCGCAGGCGAAATATGCCGGGAGGGCGGCGCTGCGGGCGGGGCGGTGATGCCAAAGAGCCTCGCCTTTGCTATATTGTGCATATGACAAAGCTGCTCGAAAACGGAATCGACGCGGTCCGTGATCTGCCCGCCGACCAGCAAAATCTGGCGGGGGAGTTGCTGCTATCGCTTGCGGAGCAGAGCAAACGACGGCCGAGTCTCACGCCCGAGCAAATCGATGACGTGCGGCTGGCGATCGCCGAAGCGGATCGCGGTGATTTCGCGACCGAGGAGGAAATGGCTGCGTTCTGGAAGAAATGCGGCCTGTGAGGTTGCGTTTTGGCCGGCGCGCACGGCGCCAGCTCGACAACATTCACCAGTATATCCACGAGCGAAATCCGGAGGCGGCAACCCGCGTCATCGCTCGCATTCGCCAGTCGGCCAACCGGCTGCTCGATTTTCCGAATTTGGGGCCGCATGGACTTGTTCCCGGCACGCACGAACTTGTCGTCGTGGGATTGCCATACGTCATTGTCTATCGGCTGGCAGGCGACGAGGATGGCACGATCGATATTCTTGGCATCTATCACAGCGCCCAGGATCGCGAGCGGGACCCGACCTGACGGGCAGAATCGCTAACAGCGTCGTTAACGCTCCTTTAACAGCCCCGCGCGATCTTGCCCGTCATGGTCACCCGCACGCGCCTGCGCGCCGTCATGACCGCGGTCGGCCTTTACGTGGTCGCCGCGCTGATCATCGGCTATTTCGGCCTCTCGGCCTACACGGGGGCGCATGGGCTCAAGGCCAAGCAGGACCTTGCCCAGCAGCAGGCGAGCCTGACCCGCGACCTTGAACGCGTCACCGCCGAGCGCAAGCAGTGGGAGCATCGGGTCTCGCTCCTGCGCAGCGACAATCTCGATCCCGACATGCTCGACGAGCGGGCCCGCGCGATGCTCAACTACCTGCATCCGCGCGACCTGACCTTGATGCTCAAGAAATAGCGCGCCTTCGCGGCGGCGTTCGGCCGGGCGCGGAACTTTCTCAACCACACGCGAAAATCCTTCGGCAGTGCAAAAACTTGGGGGCAGCGCGCCGCCCGCTTGCACGCGCTTTCACAGCCTCCCAATTTGGGTTATGGGGAGGGCGGGCCTGCTCCGCGCCCCAACTACGCCGAGGAGAGAGGTTCGCGAAAGAGATGGCCGTCGCCAAAGCCAAGCCGACAACCAAGCCCGAGCCCAAAGCAGCCCCCAAACCTGCCGAGAAGCCTGCCGTGAACAGTGCCGCCAAGACCAGCGACAAGACCAGTGAAAAGACCCCCGCGATCGCCGCCTTTTCCAAGGCGCAGGAACTCGAAGCCTACCAGCAGATGCTGGCGATCCGGCGGTTCGAGGAAAAGGCCGGCCAGCTGTACGGCATGGGCCTTATCGGCGGCTTCTGCCACCTGTACATCGGCCAGGAAGCCGTCGTCGTCGGCATGCAGATGACCCTCAAAGAAGGGGACTCGGTCATCACCGGCTATCGCGATCACGGCCACATGCTGGCCTGCAACATGGACCCCAAGGGCGTGATGGCGGAGCTGACCGGCCGGCGTGGCGGGTATTCCCACGGCAAGGGCGGCTCGATGCACATGTTCTCGGTCGAGAAAGGGTTCTTCGGCGGCCATGGCATCGTCGGTGCTCAGGTCTCGCTCGGGACGGGTCTGGCTTTCGCGCACCGCTATCGCAAGAACGACCATGTCAGCCTGACTTATCTCGGCGACGGCGCCACCAATCAGGGGCAGGTCTACGAGAGTTTCAACATGGCGGAGCTGTGGAAGCTCCCCGTGGTCTACATCATCGAGAACAACCGCTACGCCATGGGCACGGCGATCACACGCTCGTCCGCCACCACCGACCTTTCCAAGCGCGGCGCCTCGTTCAACATTCCGGGCGAGCAGGTCGACGGCATGGATGTGCGCGCCGTGAAGGCGGCCGGCGAGAATGCGGTCGAATGGTGCCGCGCCGGCAAAGGCCCGTACATTCTGGAAATGCTCACCTACCGTTACCGCGGCCACTCGATGTCGGATCCGGCGAAATACCGCACGCGCGAGGAGGTGCAGAAGATGCGCACCGAGCACGATCCGATCGAGCAGGTGCGCATGCGCATCCTGGAAAAGAAGCTCGCCAGCGAGGACGACCTGAAGAAGATCGACGCGCAGGTGCGCGACATCGTCAACGAGGCGGCCGAATTCGCCACCAACGATCCCGAGCCGGAAGCCGCCGAGCTTTGGACCAACGTGTACCGCTAGGCGCCCATGGAGTTGCTTTTCACGGTTCTGGCCTCCCTTGCGTTCGCCGGCGCGCTCGCGAGCTGGATCGCCGGCGCGGTGTTTTATGCGCGCACGCTCCGCACGCTGAGCGCTGACGGCTCCGCCAACTGGCTGGCGGTCGCCGCTTGGCCGCTCGCTCTGTCGCGCATCAAGGGCGCGGGCGGCGAGGGCGCCGCGCTGGTGAACAAATCGCTGGTCGCCTTCTTTGCCTGCCTGATGATTGCCTTCGCGGCATTCTCGGTTTCGGCCAACCTCCATCGCGTCGCGAAATAGAGACACCCATGCCTGTAGACGTATTGATGCCCGCGCTGTCGCCCACGATGGAGAAGGGCAATCTCTCCAAGTGGATGAAAGCTGAGGGCGACAAGGTGAAAGCCGGCGATGTCATCGCCGAGATCGAGACCGACACGGCCACGTTGGAAGTCGAGGCGGTCGACGAGGGAACGCTCGGAAAAATCCTGGTGCCGGAAGGCACCGCCGATGTGGCGGTGAATACGCCGATCGCCGTGATCTTGTCCGACGGCGAGAGCGCCTCCGACATCAAGGCCGGCGCGAAGCCGGCGCCGCAGCAGAAGGCGGCCGAATCCGCACCGCCCAGCCAACCGGCGCAAGCCGAAGCTCCCTCCGTGCCGGCCGCACCGAAATCGGCCGTCGCGGCTCCCCCGCAGCCTGAGACGCAGCCTGAACCGGACGTGCCGGAAGGCACCGAGATGGTCACCATGACGATGCGCGAGGCGCTGCGCGATGCCATGGCTGAAGAGATGCGGCGCGACGGCGACGTGTTCGTGATGGGCGAGGAAGTCGCCGAATATCAGGGCGCCTACAAGGTCACGCAGGGTCTGCTGCAGGAGTTCGGCGCCGACCGCGTGATCGACACGCCGATCACCGAGCACGGCTTTGCGGGCCTCGGCACCGGAGCGGCGCTCGCGGGTTTGAAGCCGGTCGTCGAGTTCATGACCTTCAACTTTGCCATGCAGGCGATCGACCAGATCATCAATTCGGCCGCCAAGACGCTCTATATGTCGGGCGGCCAGATGGGCTGCTCGATCGTGTTCCGCGGACCCAACGGCGCCGCCGCGCGCGTCGCCGCGCAGCACAGCCAGGATTATTCCGCCTGGTACTCGCACATTCCCGGCCTCAAGGTGATCGCGCCCTATTCGGCCGCCGACGCCAAGGGGCTGTTGAAGGCCGCGATCCGCGATCCCAATCCGGTGGTGTTTTTGGAAAACGAAATTCTCTACGGCCAGTCCGGCCCGGTGCCGAAGCTCGATGATTTCGTACTGCCGATCGGCAAGGCCAAGGTGGTGCGGCCGGGCGACAACGTCACCATCGTGGCCTGGTCGATCGGCATGTCCTATGCGCTGAAAGCCGCCGAAGAGCTGGCCAAGAAGCACATCCATGCCGAGGTGATCGATCTGCGCACGCTGCGCCCGATGGATACCGAGACGGTCGTCAACTCGGTGAAGAAGACCGGCCGCTGCGTCGTCGTCGAAGAAGGCTGGCAGCAGTCCGGCGTCGGCGCCGAGGTCGCCGCCCGCATCATGGAGAGCGCGTTCGACTATCTCGATGCGCCGGTCGCACGCGTCTCTGGCAAGGACGTGCCGATGCCGTACGCGGCCAATCTGGAAAAACTCGCTTTGCCTTCGGTCGCCGACGTGGTCGATGCCGCCAAAGCCGTCTGTTATCGTTGAAGGTGATCGATGCCCTATAATGCCGTAAAGCCGCCGCCGTCCGTTGACGGCAAGGACGCCAACGAGGTGATGCGCGTGGCGGTCCATGACGGCAGCTTGCATTTCGCGCTGCGCAGAGCCTTCAACGATCCGGGCATGTGGGGTCTGGTGTTCGTCGATGCGGCGCGCCATGTCGCGCGCGCCTTCGCGCACGAGAAGATGTGCACCGAGGACGAAGCGGTTGAGCGCATCCGGATCGCGTTCGAAAAGGCGATCCGCGAGCCGCCGGAAGGTTCGGCCGAGACCACCGAGATCAAGGACGCCGACTAAGGAAGCGCGATGCCAGGGTCCAGCCAGGTGCCGGTGTTCGATGCACTGAACGTTCCACCCGCCGCGATGGAGCAGGGCGGCGTTGAGGTGTTGCGCGCGGTGATCGTCGAGGGCGCGCTGCATGTCTCGCTGCGCCGGGCTTTCGATGATCCAGAAGCCTGGGGCATGCTGATCGCCGACATCACGCGCCACGTCGCGCGCATCTACGCGAGCGAGGACAAATTCCGCGAAGAGGAAACCATCGCGCGCGTCCGCGCCCTCTACGATGCCGAGATGGACGCGCCGACCGATCCGGGCACGACGTCCACCATCAGCTGATCATCTAAGGACAAGCCGCATTCATGAGTGACATGCCGTTCCATCCTCTGAAGGTTCCGGCGCAGGCGGTCGAGCACGGCGGCGAGGAGATCATGCGCGCCGTGATCGCGAATGGCGGGCTTTACCTGTCGCTCAAGCGCGCCTTCGACGATCCGGAAGGCTGGGGGCGGGCGATGGCCGAAATCGTCAAGCACGTGGCGCAGATCTACGCCAACGAGACCCGGATCACGCGCGAGATGGCCGCCAACCGCATCATCGAAACCTTCGCGCGGGAGATGGCGTCGGATGCACCCGCCGCCGGCGCCGCGACACCGAACAGGCAGTAATCCATGCCGATCAACATTCTGATGCCTGCGCTGTCTCCCACGATGGAGAAGGGCAACCTTGCCAAGTGGCTCAAGAAAGAGGGCGACAAGGTCAAGCCCGGCGACGTGCTGGCCGAGATCGAGACCGACAAGGCGACCATGGAGGTCGAGGCGGTAGACGAGGGCACGCTCGCCAAAATCGTCGTGCCGGAGGGCACCGCCGACGTGCCGGTCAACCAGTTGATCGCCGTGATGGCCGGCGAGGGCGAGGACGCCAAAGCGGCCGGTGCTTCGGCCAGCGCGCCGGCGCCGAAAGCGGCCGAAGCACCCAAGCTTGCCGAAGCGCCGAAGCCGGCTGCACCTCCGGCGCAGGCCGAAGCGCCGAAGCCCGCGACTGCGCCAGCCGCCGCCAGCAACGGCCACGATCGCATCTTCTCATCCCCGCTGGCGCGCCGCCTCGCCAAGGAGGCCGGCATCGATCTCGCGCGCATTTCGGGCAGCGGCCCGCATGGCCGCGTGGTCGCGCGCGACGTCGAAGGCGCCAGGCAGGGCAAGGGGCTGAAAGCTCCCGGCGCAGCGCCGGGCGCCGCGCCGTCGATCGCGCCCGCGCTGTCCGACGACAAGGTGCTCGCGCTGTTCGAGCCGGGTTCATATGAGGTGGTGCCGCACGACAATATGCGCCGCGTGATCGCGCAGCGGCTCACCGCCTCGACGCAGACAGTGCCGCATTTCTACCTGACGATGGATTGCGTCATCGACAAGCTGCTCACCGCACGCGAGGAGATCAACAACTCCGCGCCCAAGAATAAGGAGGGCAAGGTAGCCTTCAAGCTTTCGGTCAATGACTTCGTCGTGAAAGCGCTCGCAGTCGCGCTGCAGAAGATCCCCGACGCCAATGTGAGCTGGACCGAGAGCGGCATGCTCAAGCACAAGCATTCCGACGTCGGCGTCGCGGTCGCGCTGCCGGGCGGCCTGATCACGCCGATCGTGCGCAAGGCGGAGACCAAGACGCTGTCGGCGATCTCGAATGAGCTCAAAGACATGGTGGCGCGCGCCCGCGCCCGTAAGCTCAAGCCGCAGGAATATCAGGGCGGCACCACGGCGGTGTCCAATCTCGGCATGTACGGCATCAAGGACTTCACCGCCGTCATCAACCCGCCGCACGCAACCATCTTGGCCGTCGGCGCCGGCGAGGAGCGGGCGATCGTGCGCAAGGGTCAGATCCTCGCCGCCAACGTGATGAGCGTGACGCTCTCGTGCGATCACCGCGCGGTCGACGGCGCCCTCGGCGCCGAGCTGATCGGCGCATTCAAGACGCTGATCGAGAACCCAGTGATGATGATCGTTTAGATGGATGTAGCGCCGACGATCCAGGAGGAGTCAGTTGATCCTCGATCGGCGATATCGGTTCGGCCTTTTGCTTGCGACAGCAACCGCGACATGTCTCGTCGCGATTGAAACGACGGACGCTCAATCCGGCTTATCCGCGCCCAGCGCCGTCGCACACATGAGTCTGGAGGAGGCGCGCCGCTTTTTTGTCTGCCGCACACACATGAGCTTTCAATAGCGGCCACGGCACGCAGGTCTTCTTTGTGCGGCCGGACGGAACCGAGTTCCTCTGGTATCCTGGCAACCGGGTCATCGTTGTGAGCAAATGGCAACTCGTGCAGCGCCTGACGTCGTCAGTGCCGCCGATCCAATATGCCGATCTTTGCTTCCAGTACGGAACCAACACCTACAATTCCGTGACGAAGCAGCAAGGCGGCCAGTGGGAATGCAGACCGGCTGGTGTCGTTGCAAAGAGCACGGTGGAGCGCGCGCGGGGTGACGTCTTCGGACTTGCGCGGCGGTTGCCTTCGTTCTCGCGCGTGACCGGACTTCGATAGAAGCTCTGCGGAAGCATCTTCAAGCTTTGCGCGCGACCGAAACCCAACCTGAAGCGACGGAAGAGCAGACCTGCACGAGAGGCGTATCATCGCTGACCAGGAAGCCGTTGCTCTATCGCATAGCTTGGTGATCGTATTCACTCGCGCGGCGCTCTTGGGCGCCGTGGTCCACTCTATGACGCCTTCGCGGGCATTGCCGGCGGCGCGGGATCAAGGCCGTGCTTCTTGATGACGGCGGCCGACTCCGGCGTCTGCAGGAACCGGACGAGCGCCTTTGCGGCGTCCCCCTGCGCTGTGCCGACAGGAATTCCCGCCGCGAACGCCGTGACGTTCTGCAAGTCACCGGGCAGGGGACCGACAAGCTCGACACCCTGCACGCCGAGCAGTTCCGGGATCTGCTGGATCGCGATATCGGCCTCGCCCTTGACCACGAAGCTGCCGGCGGGCACGCCGCGCCCAAGTTTCGCCTTGGCGTTCACCTCGTTCGCGATGCCCAGACGGTCGAGCACTTTGGCAAGATGCACGCCGCTCGCGCCGCCGCTGGACGGGTCCGTATAGGCGACCGCCTTTGCGGCAAGCAGCGCGCGCTTGAATGCCTCGGGGGTGGAAATATCCGGCTTGGGCGCGCCCTTGAGCACAGCGACGCCCATGCCGGAGCTTGCGATCGGCGTGTTGGATCCGTCCGCTACCTTGCCGCTCTTGATCAGGATGTCGATCCCGGCCGGCGTGCTGACCAGCAGATCCGCAGTCTCGCCGTCGGTGACACGCTTGCCGATGGTGCCGGAGGATGCATACGCAATCGTGAGCTTGTGGCCGGTCGCCTCGAACTTGGGGCCAAGCTCGTGCCAGACCTCGGTCAGGGCAGGGGTTGTCAGAACTTTCAGCTCGGCGGCTTCCGCCAAGCCTGCCTGCGCGACCGCAAATAGCGTGAATGCCGCTATGCGGCATAGAATCCGGCAAGCCATGGCGTGCCCTCCCGATGTTATTGCGCCGATTACACTCGCAAATCGAATCCAGTTCAACGGCTCCGGAGGTGCACGGCCCGCACCGTTGTGAGCCCGAGCGCAAGCGTATAGTTTCGCCGCAGACAATCACGCGAGTTCTTCATGCCCGACACCTCCTTCGACATCGTCGTCATCGGCTCCGGCCCCGGCGGCTACGTGACGGCGATCCGTTCAGCGCAACTCGGCTTCAAGACCGCCATTGTCGAGAAGGCCTATCTCGGCGGCATCTGCAACAATTGGGGCTGCATCCCGACCAAGGCGCTGCTGCGCTCCGCCGAGATCTACCATTACATGCAGCACGCCAAGGACTACGGCCTGTCGGCCGACAATGTGTCGTTCGACCCCAAGGCCGTGATCGCGCGCTCGCGCGGCGTGGTGAAGCGCCTCAATGGCGGCGTCGAATACCTGATGAAGAAGAACAAGATCGCCATCATCTGGGGCGAGGCGACGCTGGAAGGCGGCGGAAAATTCAATGTGAAGACGTCGGAGGCCGAAGCTCCGAAGGGCGCGCTCGGTCCCGGCGGCTACAGCGCCAAGCACATCATTCTGGCGACCGGCGCGCGGCCGCGCGTATTTCCGGGACTGGAGCCGGACAAGAAGCTGGTGTGGACCTATTTCGAGGCCATGAACCCGGACAAGATGCCGAAATCGCTGCTCGTGATTGGCTCCGGCGCGATCGGCATCGAGTTCGCCTCGTTCTACCGCACCATGGGCGCCGCGGTGACGGTCGTCGAGGTGTTGCCGCAGATCCTGCCCGTCGAGGACGCCGAGATCGCCGGCTTTGCGCGCAAGCAGTTCGAGAAGCAGGGCATCAAGATCCTGTCCGGCGCCAAGGTGACCAAGCTCGACAGACAAGCCGACAGCGTCACGGCGACGGTCGACGATGGCAAGGCGACGCAGCAGATCACCGTCGACCGCGTGATCTCGGCGGTCGGCGTCGTCGGCAATATCGAGAACATGGGCCTGGAAAAGCTTGGCGTGACGACCGACCGCGGCACCATCGTCATCGACGGCTATTGCCGCACCAACGTGCCGGGCCTCTACGCCATCGGCGATGTCGCCGGGCCGCCGATGCTGGCGCACAAGGCCGAGCACGAAGGCGTCGTCTGCGTCGAGGCCATCAAGGGGATGAAGCCGCATCCGATGGACAAGAACCTGATCCCCGGCTGCACCTACTGCCATCCGCAGGTCGCTTCCGTCGGCCTGACCGAAGCCAAAGCCAAGGAGGCCAAGCGCGAGATTCGCGTCGGCCGCTTCCCCTTCGTCGGCAACGGCAAGGCGATCGCACAGGGCGAGGACCAGGGGATGGCGAAGGTGATCTTCGACAAGAAGACCGGCGCGCTGATCGGCGCGCACATGGTCGGCGCCGAAGTCACCGAGCTGATCCAGGGCTATGTGGTGGCCATGAACCTCGAGACCACCGAGGAAGAGCTGATGCACACCATCTTCCCGCATCCGACCATCTCGGAGACGATGAAGGAAGCCGTGCTCGACGCTTACGGGCGTGTGCTGAACATGTGAGCTGCGCCGGCAACGCGCGTCAGGTCATCGCTTTTCGCGCTCTGCCGGCATGGCATGGCAGTCCCACGCGCCGCGCCTATCCGGTTAATGTGTCTGGAAAGCCCTGCGCGCCAAGCAGTTGCGTCGCCGGATTAAATCTCCGCAATGTTGAATCACACTCTGTTGTAGCGGGCGTGATTTTTCCGCCCGAACTTCGCCCCAGCGGCTGCATTACAGCGCGGACGGGCGACACCAAGAACGAAAGGATTGATCCCATGCGTTCGCTTTTGACCTCACTCGCAACGTTCGGCGTCGCCAGTGCCATCGCGCTCGGCGCTGTCGCTTCGGCTTCCGCCGCGACCCATCACAAGCGCCATGCGGCCCCGGCCGCGCAGGATCAGATGATCGGCTCCGACGTTCAGCTTGCGCCGCGCACCAACTGGCAGGCTGTCCCGCCGTCGAGCGTGCAGGGGCCCTATGGCTGCGTCACCGATGAGGGCTACGGCCGCTATGACGCGTGCGATGTCGGCGGTGCCTCGTAACGCGTTCGCACGCAACCGCACGACAAAGATCGCCTGGGGTGGGCCTCAACGGCCCACCCTTTCGTTAGGGAATGTTCTGCTCACCAAGGGAGCGGAAAGCGTGACAAAAGCCACACATTTGATGTTGCTCGGTTGCAACAGATTAACATGAATTTGAAGTAGGCGTCCCGACCGCACCCCATACGCCGCGATTTAGCCATACAACTCCACAAAACAGGTTGGTATCGCCAAGACGATACGTCCTTCCGGTTTTGCGTGTGTTGCACCGGAGCAACGTGGGGTCGGGCGGCGGCCCAGTGTTGCGTATCTTGGGTGGGGCCGGGGGGCAAAAAGTCGCTATGGACGCAAAGACCAATTTCAAGTCGCGGCTGCCGAGCCGGCATGTGACCGAAGGGCCGGAACGGGCACCGCACCGGTCCTACCTCTACGCCATGGGGCTCACCACGGCGCAGATTCATCAGCCGCTCGTCGGTGTGGCGTCGTGCTGGAATGAAGCGGCCCCCTGCAATATTTCGCTGATGCGTCAGGCGCAGGCGGTAAAAAAGGGCGTGGCCTCCGCCAACGGCACCCCGCGCGAGTTCTGCACCATCACGGTCACCGACGGCATCGCCATGGGGCATGGCGGCATGCGCGCCTCGCTGCCCTCGCGCGAGTGCATCGCGGATTCGGTTGAGCTGACGATGCGCGGCCACGGCTATGACGCGCTGGTCGGCCTGGCCGGTTGCGACAAGTCGCTGCCCGGCATGATGATGGCGATGGTGCGGCTCAACGTGCCGTCGATCTTCATCTACGGCGGCTCGATCCTGCCCGGCAATTTCCGCGGCCAGGTCGTCACCGTGCAGGACATGTTCGAGGCGGTCGGCCGGCATTCGGTCGGCGACCTGTCGGACGAGGACCTCGACGAGATGGAGCAGGTGGCCTGCCCGTCGGCCGGGGCGTGCGGCGCACAATTCACCGCCAACACCATGGCGACTGTGTCCGAGGCGATCGGTCTGGCGCTGCCCTATTCGGCCGGCGCGCCGGCGCCTTACGAAATCCGCGACAAATTCTGCATGGCGGCCGGCGAGCAGATCATGGGCTTGATCGCCAAGAACCTGCGCCCGCGCGACATCGTCACCCGCAAAGCGCTGGAGAATGCCGCCGCGACGGTGGCGGCGTCCGGCGGCTCGACCAATGCCGCGCTGCACCTACCGGCAATCGCGCACGAGTGCGGCATCGCGTTTACGCTCTTCGACGTCGCCGAGGTCTTTAAAAGGACACCTTATATCGCGGATTTGAAACCGGGCGGCCGTTATGTCGCCAAAGACATGTTCGAGGTTGGGGGCATACCGCTGCTCATGAAGACCTTGCTCGACAACGGTTATCTGCACGGCGAGTGCATGACTGTTACGGGCCGAACCATCGCCGAGAACTTGAAGTCCGTGAAGTGGAATCCCAACCAGGACGTGGTCTACCCCGCCGACAAGCCGATCACCGTCACCGGTGGGGTTGTCGGCCTCAAAGGGAATCTGGCTCCGGAAGGCGCGATCGTGAAGGTCGCCGGACTGAAGACGCTCAAATTCACCGGGCCGGCCCGCTGCTTCGACGGCGAGGAGGCCTGCTTCGAGGCGGTGAAGACGCGCAGCTACCGGGAAGGCGATGTGTTCGTCATCCGCTACGAAGGGCCGCGCGGCGGCCCCGGCATGCGCGAGATGCTCTCGACCACGGCGGCGCTGACCGGGCAGGGCACCGGCGGCAAGGTCGCGCTGATCACCGATGGCCGCTTCTCGGGCGCCACGCGCGGCTTTTGCATCGGTCATGTCGGGCCGGAGGCTGCGGTCGGCGGGCCGATCGGGCTGCTCAGGGATGGCGACATCATCACGATCGACGCCGTTAACGGCACCATCGATGTCGATCTCACCGAGGCGCAGCTGGCGGATCGACGCAAGGACTGGAAGCCGCGTGCGACGGAGCATGGCTCCGGTTATCTTTGGAAATACGCCCAGCAGGTCGGGCCCGCCGTCAACGGCGCGGTCACCCATCCGGGCGGAGCCGCTGAGACACAGAGCTATGCGGACGCGTGAGCGCATCATCGTTTTGGCGGTGCTCGGCCTTGGGCTCGGGCTCACCCCTGGATTCGCCTTCGAGGGAACCAGCCCGCCCGATGTGATCGTCGTTCCGGCGCCGGCTTCGCCGACGGTGATTCCGGCGCCCCGGCGTGCAATGTCGGTCGATGTGCCGCGTCCGCCCGCGCCGATCCCGCGTGGCTCCGCCGGCGCCTCGCCGGTTCTGATGCCCGATACCTCAGTGCCGCGCGCCAACCCGATGGTGCCGCCTCCGGTCAACCGGACGCTGCCGCCGCCGAGCGTGCCGGCATTTGCGGCACCGGCCGCGCCGATCACGCCGTTCGAGGCGCTTCGCTCCGGCACGCGTGCGCTCAAGGACGGGCAGAAGGAAAAAGCTCTCGCCTCGCTTGAATACGCCGCCGAGCAGGGCGTCATCGCGGCGCAATGGAAGCTGGCCCGCATGTATGCGGAAGGCGATGGCGTCGAGCAGTCAGATCTGCGCGCCTTCGAGTATTTCAGCCGCATTGCGGACGCCCATGCGGACGATGTTCTGGGCACGCCGCAGGCGCGCTTCGTCGCCAATTCATTCGTCGCGCTCGGCCACTATTACCGCGACGGTATCCCGGATTCATATGTGCGGCGCGATCTTGGCCGCGCGCGGCACATGTATAATTATGCGGCGTCCTACTTCGGCGATCCCGACGCGCAGTATCATCTGGCGCGGCTGATGCTGGACGGCGCAGGTCCTTCCAAAGACCCGCTGCAGGCGGCGAAATGGCTCAAGGCCGCCGCCAACAAGGGCCAGTATCAGGCGCAGGCGGTGCTCGGCCGCGTCCTGTTCAAGGGTGAGCCGGGTCTGCCGCGTCAGGCTTCCCGCGGGCTGATGTGGCTTGCGCTGGCCAGGTCCAATGCGCCGGCGGAAACCTGGATCGCCGATCTCTATGACGCGGCGCTCAAGCAATCGACCGAAGACGAGCGCGCGGCGGCGGGGACTTACCTCGAAAAGTGGATGAACGGCCGGCGCGATTAGTTTTTTGCGCGTGATCTGTTTTTGAAAGTCGGCTCCCATCCCGGGTTCGGCCCGGGATAGGTTTTTTGGGGATCACGTGTGCGCTTGACCGGCTCACGCCGGTTCGAGATCCAGCTCGATCCAGACCGGCACGTGGTCCGACGGCTTCTCCCAGGCGCGCACATGCTTGTCGACGCCGGCGGTCACCAGCCTGTCGGCGGCCTGTGGCGAGAGCAGCAGGTGATCGATGCGGATGCCGTTGTTCTTCTGCCAGGCGCCCGCCTGATAGTCCCAGAACGTATAGAGCCCGCCCGCATCCGTATTCGCGCGTAGCGCATCGGTGAGGCCGAGATTTATCAGGGCGCGAAACTTGGCGCGTGTCTCGGGCAGAAATAGCGCATCGCCGCGCCATAACTCAGGATTGTGGACGTCGATCTCGGTCGGAATGACGTTGTAGTCACCGGCCAGGATCAGCGGTTCCTCATGTTCAAGCCGTTCACGCGAATAATCAAATAACCTTTTCATCCATTTGATTTTATATTCATATTTAGCTCCAATTGGATTCCCGTTCGGCAAATAGATCGAGGCCACGCGCAACGCGCCGGTCGTTGTCGATACAACCGCCTCAATGAAACGGGCATGGTCATCCTCCGCATCGCCCGGCAGGCGCGGCGTCACCTCGTCGAACGGCAGCTTGGAGAGGATCGCGACGCCATTGAAGGTTTTTTGACCGTGGACTGCTACATTGTAGCCCAAGGCCTCGAAGGGCTCGCGCGGAAAGGTCTCGTCCTGGGACTTGGTTTCCTGCAGGCACACGATGTCGGGCTGCCGCTCTCGCAGCCAGGCTGAGAGGTTTTCGATTCGCTGCTTGATCGAGTTCACGTTCCAGGTGGCAATGCGCATGAGGGCGTCCGGGTTGGTCGTCGACCATGCCGAATCTCTCGGCAGGCCGATAGCCGTTTTTGTTCAGGTTGGGGGCAATTGGGCAATAAGACGCCTGTTTCGGGAGTGATGGACGTCATGACAAATGTGATAATTAACCCTATGCTGGCGGAACATGAGAAGGCCGGAATCGGCGCCATGTACCGCGGGGGCGGGTTGAACCAGAGGGGAGCTCGGGATGTAACAACCCGAGCCTTGGCACCGTGAAAAAACGCGCTTTACTGCTTGGCGTGATCGTCGTTGGCGTAGCGGCAGGCGCCGCCGCCTGGAAATGGAATCCGGCCCTGTTCGGGGCTCAGCCCGCCGTTGCGCAGGCGCCGCCGGCTGCGCGCCTCATTCCGGTTGAGGTGGCCCAGGCGATCAAGAAGGATACGCCGGTCCTGATCGAAGCGCTCGGTACGGTCACGCCGATCGCCAGCGTCGCGATCAAGCCGCGGATCGATTCCGAGATCACCGAGGTGCATTTCGCCGACGGCGCGCGCGTGAAGCAGGGCGATGTCCTCGTCACGCTCGACGGCCGCGCGATTGAAGCGCAAATCCTCCAGGCCGAAGGCAACGTGGCGCGCGACAAGGCGCAGCTCGAGGGCGCCGAACGCGATCTGCGGCGTTATACCGAGCTGGTCGCCAAGAGCGCGACGCCGGTCACCAATCTCGACAACGCCAAGACCCAGGCCGCGGTCTTTGCGGCCGCGCAAAAGGCGGATGAAGCGATCCTGAAAAATCTTCTGGTGCAGCTCAGCTACGCCACCATCAAGGCGCCGATCTCCGGACGCATCAGCGCGGCCTCGGTCAAGGTCGGCAACTTCGTGCGCTCGGCCGATCTCACGCCGATCGCCACCATCATCCAGACCGCACCGGTCTATGTCACGTTCCCGACGCCGCAGATCGCGCTGCCGGCGTTGCGTGACGCCATGGCCGAAGGGCTTCCCACCGTCGAGGCGATGGTCCCGGGCGACAACAAGCGCGCGCTTGGGCGGGTCGCGATGATCGACAACACCGTCGACTCCGCGACCGGCATGGTCAGCGTGCGCGCCACGATGCCGAACGAGAACGAGGTGCTGTGGCCTGGCACGCTGGTGAACACGCAGCTCAACCTGCGCCAGGAACAGGCCGTGATCGTTCCCTCCGCGGCGATGCAGACCGGCCAGCGCGGCAGCTATCTGTTTGTCATCAAGGACGGCGTTGCCTCGGTGGTGGCCGTCAAGATCGCGCGCACGCTCGGCAAGGAAACCGTCCTGGAATCGGGGCTCGAGGGTGGGGAGCAGGTCGTCACCGACGGCCATCTCCAACTCGTCAATGGCTCGAAAGTCGTCATCCGCACAAAAGCTGGAAGCTGACATGAATCTCTCAGAGGCCTGTATCCGCCGGCCGGTGATGACGACCCTCATCACCGCCTCGCTGATCGTCTTCGGTGCCTTTGCCTACCGCTTGCTGGCGGTGTCAGCCCTCCCGGCCGTCGACTTCCCGACCATCTCGATTACCGCGACGCTCCCCGGCGCGAGCCCGGAGACGATGGCGGCATCGGTCGCCGCCCCGATCGAGCGCCAGCTCTCGACCATCGCCGGCATCAGCGCGCTGACCTCCACATCCTCGCTCGGCATCACGACGATCACGGTGCAGTTCGACCTCAACCGCAACATCGACGGCGCGGCCCTCGACGTGCAGACGGCGCTGACCATCGCGGCACGGCGCCTGCCGATCGAAATGACCACACCGCCGTTTTTCCGCAAAGTGAATCCGGGCGACTTCCCGGTGATGTTCATCAGCCTCAATTCGCCGACGCTGCCGATGTCGCAGGTCGATGAATACGGGCAGATCGTGCTTGCCCAGCAGATATCGCAGCTTCCCGGCGTCGCGCAGGTGCTGGTCTATGGCGGGCAGAAGTTCGCCGTGCGCGTCCAGGCCGATCCGCAGGCGGCCGCGGCGCGCAACATCTCGCTCGACGACATCCGCAACGTCCTGGCCAAGACCAATTCCAATACGCCGGTCGGCACGATCGCGGGCCTCGACCGTGACGTGACCTTGATGGCGAGCGGTGCGATCACCAAAGCGGAGGACTATCGCAAGATCGTGGTCGCCTACCGCAACGGCATCCCGGTCAAACTCGAGGAGATCGCGAACGTCATCAATGCGGTCGAGAACAACCGGATCGCCAGCTTCTTCAATGACAACCGCGCCGTCGTGCTCGCGATCCAGCGCCAGCCGGACGCCAATACGGTCGCGGTCGTCGACTCGGTCAAGGAGCGCATCCCGCAATATCGCTCGCAAATCCCCGCCTCCATCAACATGCAGGTGTTGAACGACCGTTCGGTGTCGATCCGTGAATCCGTCGCCGACGTCGAGGAGACGCTGCTGATCGCGATCGGTCTCGTGATCCTCGTCATCTTCCTATTCCTGCGCACGGTCTCGGCGACCATCATTCCGGCGCTGGCGGTGCCGATCTCGCTGATCGCCACCTGCGCGGTGATGTATGCGTTCAATTTCTCGATCAATAACATGACGTTGCTGGCGCTCACACTCTCGGTCGGCTTCGTGGTCGACGATGCGATCGTGATGCTGGAAAACATCGTGCGCCACATCGAGGGCGGAATGCGGCCGTTCGAGGCGGCGCTCAAGGGCGCGCGCGAGATCGGCTTCACCATTATCTCGATCACGTTCTCGCTGATTGCCGTGTTCATTCCGGTGCTGCTGATGGGTGGCATGGTGGGGCGCGTGTTCCGCGAATTCGCCGTCACAATCGCGGTCGCGATCATCGTGTCGGGCTTCGTTTCGCTGACGTTGACGCCCATGCTCTGCGCGCGCGTGCTGCGCACGCATCACGAGGGCGAGAAGCAGAACGTCGTGCTGCGCATCTTCGAGGCGATGTTCAATTCCTGGCTCCGCGGCTACGAGTGGACGCTCGACAAGGTACTCAAGCATAAATTTATCACGCTGATGATCACGCTCGGCACCATGGCGGGCACTGCCTATCTATACGTGGTCATTCCCAAAGGCTTCTTCCCGGTCGAGGACACCGGCTTCATCTCGGCGACCGTCGAGGCCCCATCCGACATCTCGTTCCGCGCCATGCAGGACCGTCAGCGCGAGATCGCAACCATTATCAAGAAAGATCGCGCGGTCGACTACATCAACTCCACCGTCGGCGTCGGCGGACCGAATTCGACCAACAATACCGGCCGCATCTTCGTCGCACTCAAGCCGAAGAAGGCCCGCGGCGAGAACGGAGAGGCGAGCCAGGTCGTGGCGCGGTTGCGCAATTCCGCGAATGCCGTCACCGGCATGACCACCTATTTCCGCCAGATCCAGAACATCAATCTCGGTGGACGCATCTCGAAGGGCGAATACCAGTACACGATGCAATCGAGCGAGAGCGACACGCTCTATCGCGTCTCCGACGAGATGCTCGTCAAGATCAAGACGATCGACGGGCTGCGCGACGTCAACAGCGATCTTTACATCAAGAATCCGCAGATCGTCATCGACATCGATCGCGAGAAGGCGGCGCTCTACGGCATCTCGGTCGACCAGATTCGCCAAGAGCTCTACAACGCGTTCGGCGCGCGCCAGGTCGCCACGATCTATACGCCGATCAACGATTATCAGATCATCCTGGAGACGCGGCCGGAATTCCAGAACGACCCGACCGGACTGTCGAAAATCTACCTCAAGACCAATCTCGGCAATGCGGCGCCCGGCGTCGTCAATGCGCCGATCGGCGGCGGTATTCTCGGATCGGCCTCGCCGAGCGGCATGGCCGTGCCGCTCAGTGCCGTGACCAAGCTGGTGCCCGGCGTCGGGCCGCTGCAGGTCAATCACCAGGGCCAGCAGCCTTCGGTGACGATCTCGTTCAATCTCGCGCCGGGCTATTCGCTCGGCGCCGCGGTCGATCGCATCCGTGAGATCGAGCAGGAGTCCAATCTTCCGCTCTCGATCCTCACCGGATTCCAGGGCAACGCGCAGGTGTTCCAGGAATCGCTCAAGGGGCAGGGCATCCTGGTGCTCGCTGCGGTGTTCGCCGCCTTCGTGGTGCTCGGCATCCTGTACGAAAGCTTCATCCACCCGATCACCATCATCTCCGGACTGCCGTCGGCCGGCGTCGGCGCGCTGCTGGTGCTGATGGCGTTCAAGATGGAGCTGTCGGTGATCGCGATGATCGGCATCGTGATGCTGGTCGGCATCGTGAAGAAGAACGCCATCATGATGATCGACTTCGCGCTCGAGCGCCGCCGCGTCGGTGTCGGCGCGGAGGCGGCGATCCGCGAGGCCTGCCTGCTGCGCTTCCGCCCGATCATGATGACCACATTCGCGGCGATCTTCGGCGCGCTGCCGATCGCGCTCGGCACCGGCGCCGGCGCCGAGTTGCGCCAGCCGCTCGGCATCGCGGTCGTTGGAGGATTGTGCGTGTCGCAATTGCTCACGCTCTACATCACGCCGGTGATCTATCTTTATCTCGACCGCATCGACCGCGTGCTCAAGCGCCGCCTCGATCCGACGCTGGAAGAGGTTCGCGAGATGCCGCGCCCGACCGCCATCGCGGCGGAATAGGCAGGAACAGCGTTCCGTCCCCGCGAACACTTTCGCGGGGCCGAGCGGCGCTCTCAAATAGCCGACGGCACATGACTTGCTTTCCTTTTACGTGATTTTACGCGGCAAAGGGGCAGGCAATGCGACGCGGTTTGATCCTCGGCTTGATGCTTCTGCTCGCGGCCAGTGCCGGCGCATGGGCCGAAACCTATCCGGCGAAGACCATCCGCATGATCATTCCGTTCGGCGCCGGGAGCGCGACCGACGTCATTCCGCGCATCGTGTTCGATCAGCTTTCGCGCCAGCTCGGTCAGGCCATCGTGGTGGAGAACCGCGGCGGGGCAGGGGGCACGATCGGGTCGACCGTCGTCGCCAAAGCCGATCCGGACGGTTACACGCTGCTGGTCAATTCCTCCGCCCATACGATCACGCCCGCGATCTATTCCAATCTGCCGTATGACGTCGCCAGCGACTTCGTCGCGATCGGTGCCATCGGCAGCGTGCCGAACGTGCTGATCACTGCGCCGTCGAAGGGTCTCAAGACTCTCAAATCATTCGTCGACGCCGCCAAGGCGAAACCCGGCTCGTTCAACTTCGCATCGGTCGGCGTCGGTTCGGCGGTGCATCTGAGCGCCGAGCGCTTTCGCATCGCGGCAAGCTACGAGGCGGTGCACATCCCCTTCAAGGGCGGCGCCGAGGAGTTGACCGAGGTGATCGCGGGCCGCGTTGACTACTACTTCTGTCCGATCGCGACCGCGCTGCCGCACATCCGCGACGGCAAGTTGCTTGCCCTCGCGGTCTCCAGTCCGCAGCGCGCGTCCGCACTGCCCGAGGTGCCGACCACGCTCGAAGCGGGTTTTCCAGACTCCGATTATACGTTCTGGATCGGGATGTTCGCGCCGTCGAAGACGCCAAAGGAGATCGTCGAGAGGCTCAACGCCGAGATGGCGAAAGCGGTGGCCGATCCGGCGGTGCGAGAAAAACTCGCCACCCTCGGTGTCGAGGCGATGCCGATGTCGCCGGCGCAGTTCGACGCGCATG
>JBBWZU010000412.1:0-3161 GCA_039649225.1 Hyphomicrobiales bacterium
TCAGGAAGTAGATCATGAACTTGAGCGGGAAGTGCGGATCGAGCCCGAGGATCTCGGCACCGAGCGCGCCGCCGAGCCCCGCAAGCCCCGAGCCGACCGCAAACGTGACGGCGAAGATCGCATTGACGTTGATGCCAAGGCCGCGCGCAACGCGCGCATCGTCGACTGCGGCGCGCAGGCGCGAGCCGAAGCGCGTGCTCGAAAGCGCCAATTGCAACGCGACTGTCAGCAGGCCACATATCGCGATGATGAGCAGGCGATAGCGGCCGATGCCGATGCCGAATAGGTTGATCTGGCCTTGCAGGTAGCTCGGCAGCGTGACGAACTGCTGCTGCGAACCCATCACGTAGTCGACCGCCGCGACCGACATGAAGACAAGCCCGATGGTGAACAGCACCTGCTCGAGCGGGCTCTTGCCGTAGACGTGGACGTAGAGCGTGCGTTCGAACAGGGCGCCGAGCACCGCGGTGAACAGAAAGGCGAGCGGCAGCGAGGCGAGAAACGGCAGCCCCATCCGGTTGACCAGCACAACCGTAATGTAGCCGCCCGCCATCGCGAACGCGCCATGGGCAAGGTTGACGAAGTTCATCAGCCCGAGCGTCACCGCGAGCCCGCAGGCCACGACGAACAGCAGCATGCCGTAGGCGATACCGTCGAACAGGATTGTCAGCATGATGAGCCGGCTTGCTGAAAACCCTCCCCCGCGGACGGGGAAGGGTTAGGTACGGGATGCGATATTGCGAAGAAAACTCTATTTCTTCGCGGCCTTGACCGGGTCCTTCACGGCCTCGAAGGTCGCGAACTCCTGATTATAGAGCTTGCCGTCGACCTTCTCGACCTTGCGGATATAGATGTTCTGCACGATGTCGCGCGTATCGGCATCGATCGAGATCGGCCCGCGCGGGCTCTCCCATTTCAGGCCCTTGATGGCGGCCATCAACTTGTCGCCGTCGGTGTCGCCATTGGTCTTCTTCAGCGCCTCGTAGATGAGGTGCATGCCGTCATAGCCGCCGACCGACATGAAGTTCGGACGGAAATTGTAGGCCTTCTCGAACGCCGCCACATAGTCCTTGTTCATCTTGGAGGGATGCGAGGCCGAATACATATGCGCCGTGACGGCGCCGATCACCGCGTCGCCCATGTTCGGCAGCAGGTCGTCGTCGGTCACGTCGCCCGGGCCGATCAGCTTGATGCCGGCCTTGTCGAGACCGCGCTCGACGAATTGCTTGACGAAAGTGCCGCCCTGGCCGGACGGTACGAAGATGAACAGCGCGTCCGGCTTGGCGTCGGCGGCGCGTTGCAGGAACGGTGCGAAGTCCGGGTTGGCGAGCGGCACGCGGATCGCCGCGACGATCTCGCCGCCGCCGGCCTTGATCTGATCTGCGAACGACTTCTCGGCGTCGGCGCCCGGCGCGTAGTCGGACACGATGGTCACGACCTTCTTGATGCCGCTCTTCAGCGCCCAGTCCGCGATAATCACGGAGGACTGCGCGAGCGTGAAGCTGGTGCGCGCGATGTAGGGCGAGCGTTCGGTGATGATCGAAGTGCCCGCCGCCATGACGATCAGCGGGACCTTGGCCTGCGTTGCGAGCGGTGCTGCCGCGAGCGCTGCCGGCGTCACGCCGAAGCCCGCGATGAAATTCACCTTGTCGTTGACGATCAGTTCCTGCGCGATGCGCTTGGTGTTGTCGGGAACCGCGGCGTCATCCTTGAGGATGACTTCGATCTTCTTGCCGGCGACCGTGGTGCCGTGCTGCTGCTGATAAAGCTTCACAGCCGCGTCGATCTGCTTGCCGGTCGAGCCCTGCTGGCCGGTCATCGGAATGATCAGGCCGATCTTGACGGTATCCTGAGCGGCGGCCGGGAAACTGAAAACCGCGCCGGCGACGATCGCCGCGGCGCTCATGAGCATTTGCCTGCGCAACATCCTGAATTTCCTCCGGTGGGCCAGTGACTGTTTCTTAGCGAGAGCGTGTCGCAAGCCGGGCGGCGCCAAGCGAATTGCGCAACCCAGCCATGCCCTCTCTTCCATGCACTCCGTAGCGCGGATTTTATCGCCAGAGAAGCGGCATTCCGCAGCACGCTATCGGGAAACGCCCGCCATTTGCCGGGAACTGGCATGTCAGACGAAGGTCTAAGCCGTGCTGCATCGCAGCGTTAGGCGACCTCAGGCATGCGCCTTGCGCTCGGGATCGACGATGCTCTCGAGCTTGCCGAGCACGTGCATGCAGGGGAGAACCTGTGCGAGACTTCCGTTGGGTTCGCGCTTTTCCGAAATGGCCGCGATGAACTCGCGATCCTCCAGCTCGATGCCGTCCATCGAGACATCGACCTTGGAGACGTCGATCTTGTTGTCCTTGCCGTCGGACAGGTCGTCGTAGAACGCCTTGTAGGTGCCGTTGTCGCAGATGTAGCGAAAGAAGCTGCCGAGCGGCCCGTCATTGTTGAACGACAGCGACAGCGTCAGGATCGCGCCGGACGGCACCTTGGCGACGATGCCCATGTCCATGGCGATTTTCAGCTCCGGATGCGCCGGGCCCTGCACGGCGTAGCAGTCCGCGATGGTCTCGCCGGTCTGATACTGGAACAGGTCGATGGTGTGCGCCGCATGGTGCCACAGCAGGTGATCGGTCCACGAGCGCGGCTGGCCGGCCGCATTCATATTCTTGCGGCGGAAGAAATAGGTCTGAACATCCATCTGCTGGATCTTCAGCTCGCCTTTGACGACCTTCTTGTGAACGTATTGATGGCTGGGATTGAAACGCCGCACGTGCCCGCCCATCGCGACGACGCCGGTCTCCTTGGCGATCTTCACCAGATTCTCGGCATCCTCGACGCTGTCGGTCACCGGTATTTCAACGAGAACATGCTTGCCGGCGCGCATCACCTGGCTCGCCTGGTCAAAGTGCATCTTGGTCGGCGTGGTCAGGATCACCGCATCGGCGCGCTTGATGCCTTCCGCCAGATCGCCCGTGTAGTGCTTGATGCCGTATTTGTCGGCGACCTTCGCGGTCGACTCCTGGTTGCCGCCGACCAGTGAGGTGACCTCCACGCCGGAAATGCGCTTGAGCGCGTCGAGATGTTTCTGTCCAAAGGCCCCCTGGCCGGCAACGCAGATCTTCATGCGGCTTTCCTTGTCGACTTGGACTTCTTCTTCGGGG
>JBBWZU010000594.1:0-3086 GCA_039649225.1 Hyphomicrobiales bacterium
TCGCGGCGCAACCGCGGCTTTTGCTGCTCGATGAACCCGCGGCCGGCCTCAACCCGGACGAAACGCAGGCGCTCGCCGACACCATCCTGCGCATCCGCGACCGCGGCATCACGGTGCTGCTGATCGAACACGACATGAGCCTGGTGATGCAGATCGCGCAGCGCATCGTGGTGCTCGATTTCGGCCGCAAGATCGCCGAAGGCACGCCGGATGAGATCAAGGCGCATCCGGACGTCATCGCGGCGTATCTTGGAAGCCCGGAGGCCGTCGATGCCTGACCTCATCCAAGTCATCCAGAGCCTGGTTTCCGGCATCGGCGTCGGGTTGATCTACGGCCTGGTCGGGATCGGCTTCTGCGTCATCTATAACGCCAGCGGCATCGTGAATTTCGCCCAGGGCGTCTTCGTGATGCTCGGCGGCATGATCACGCATGTGCTCCTCACGCGCTACGGCCTGCACATTCTGGTCGCCGCATTGATCGCCATTCCACTGGTCGCGCTGATCGGCATCGCGATCGAGATGCTGGTCGTCCGTCCGATGTGGGATCGCGGCGCCACCATGTTCGCCATCATCTTGGCGACGCTCGCCGCGCAGATCATGATCGAGCGCATCACGATCCTCACCGCCGGCGACCAGCCGCGCACCTTCGCGGAATTCACCCTCGGCGGACCGCTCAAGGTCGGCCCGATCGCGGTGAGCTATCAGCTGTTCTGGATTCTCGGCTGCGGCGCCTTGATGATCGTTCTGCTCTGGCTGTTCTTCGCCAAAACCCGCACCGGCCGGGCGCTGCGCGCCTGCGCGCAGAACCGTGAGGCGGCCTCCCTGCTCGGCATCCCGGTCGGACGCATGCTGATGGTGTCGTTTGCACTGTCGGCCGCGCTCGGCGCCGTCGCCGGCATTCTGGTGACCCCGACACAATATACGGCGTTCAATGTCGGCGTGCCGTTCGGCGTCTACGGCTTCATCGCGGCGATCATCGGAGGATTCGGCTCGGCGTCAGGAGCGCTCGCCGGCGGCGTGCTGCTCGGCGCCATCCAGGCACTGGCGATCGTGACGTTCGGGGCGGGCTACAAGAACGTCGTCGCGCTGTCGGTTCTGCTGGTGGTCCTGCTGGTCTTTCCGAACGGCGTATTCGGCGGCCACGTGGCGGCCAAGCATTGAGCGCTATCCTACAGCCGTACGCCGGTGGTCGAGAAAGCCTCCGCGGCCGGTTCCTGGATGCTGCTGAGCACGACGCCGCCGATCACCGCGATGGCGACGGCGGCGATGCAAGCGAGTACAAACGACTTCATGACCCGTTCTCCCAAATCTATTCGGCCGGCGCCGGATAGGGCTGGCGCTGTGTCTCATTCGGCCCGGTGCGGGCGTTTTCCTCTTCCAGCCACAGGCTGTGATGTTCCTTCGCCCAATTGACGTCGACGGTGCCCTCGCCCATCGCCTCGAACGCACCTTCCATGCCGATGGTGCCGATATAAATGTGTCCGAGCATCGCGGCGACGAACAGCACCGCAATGACACCGTGCACGATCTGCGCGAGCTGCTGGCCCTCAATGTCGGTAGCGTAGAACGGGAACATCAGCAGATAGCCTGACGCGGCGACCAGCGTCCCGCCGAGCACGACGATCCAGTAGATCATCTTCTGGCCGGCGTTGAAGCGGTGGGCGGGCGGGTGCTTGTCACCCACGATGCCGCCACCCTCTTTCAGCCATTCGACATCGACCTTGTTCGGGATATTGCCCGCGATCCACATCAGGAAGATGCAGAACACGCCGATGGTGAACGGGAAGCTGAGATAGTTGTGCGAGTATTTCGCATACTGCGCGTAGGTGGCGAAGGCGGGTTCGCCGATCAGCGGTGGGAGCAGGAGCTTGCCGAACGTGATGTTCAACCCGGACAGCGCCAGGATGACGAAGCAGGTCGCCGTCATCCAGTGCACGAAGCGCTCGAAGCCATTGAAGCGCACGATCCGGCGGCCCGAGAGTCCGCTCTCCAATTTCACCTGGCCGCGGATGAGATAGAACGCCATGAGGATCACCAGCATGCCGAGGATCGCGATCGCGCCGATCCAGCGCAGCGTCACCTCGTGGAACTCGCGCCAGTCGCGCCCGGCCGGATGGATCAGGTTGGCCGACTTCTGATCCGGAATGCTGACGCGGCCGCTGATCGCGCCGCCGGCGCCGAGCGCGTCGAGCAGTTGCTTCTCCTTGACGGATTGCGCGGTCGGATTGACCGAGCCGTCCGGATTGCGCTGCGCGCTCGCCGGCATCGCCATGGCAACCAGCAACGCAAGCGCCAGCGCGCCGACGAGAAAGCGGAATTGCCCGAAAAGCTTCGCCATGGTCTCTCCCCAGAACCTTTTTTATGATGCGATCGTCTCGCGATACGCGGTCTGCCAACCCCATGCGCCGGACGAGTAGCCGCGTTTCGTCACGCGCTCCTTGAAGATCTGCGCGATGATCTCGCCGTCACCTGCGAGCAGCGACTTGGTCGAACACATCTCGGCGCAAAGCGGCAGCTTGCCCGCCGCCAAGCGGTTCGCGCCATATTTCTCGTATTCGGCGGCGGAGCCGTCCGCTTCCGGGCCGCCGGCGCAGAAGGTGCATTTGTCCATTTTGCCGCGCGAACCGAAATTGCCGACCTTGGGATATTGCGGCGCGCCGAACGGGCAGGCGTAAAAGCAGTAACCACAGCCGATGCAGAGGTCCTTGGAGTGCAGCACGACGGCATCGGCCGTGGTGTAGAAGCAGTTCACCGGGCACACGGCCGCGCAGGGCGCGTCCGTGCAATGCATGCAGGCCATCGAGATTGAGCGTTCACCCGGCTTGCCGTCATTGATGGTGACGACACGCCGCCGGTTGATGCCCCACGGCACCTCGTTTTCGTTCTTGCAGGCGGTGACGCAAGCGTTGCATTCGATGCAGCGATCGGCGTCGCAGAGAAATTTCATTCTTGCCATGATCGTTGCTCCTTTAGGCCGCTCTGATCTGGCAGAGGGTGGCCTTGGGTTCCTGCATGCCGGTCACCGGGTCGAAGCCGTAGGTGGTCAGCGTGTTGACGCTTTCGCCGAGCACGACCGGATCGGCCCC
>JBBWZU010000610.1:0-3217 GCA_039649225.1 Hyphomicrobiales bacterium
GTGGTCTCGCCCTTCTGGCTCACCACGCCGATCATGGGCTTGGCGATAGCGTCGTCATCCAGCCCCATCGCCCGCATGAAGGCGCGATGCGGCGTGCGGTCGAGGCCGTCGGTGGTGATCCGTGAGCGCAGTCGCATGTCAGCTTTCTTTGGGGGCCTTCGCGGCGCCGTTGCCGTCCAGCACGCGTCTTATCTTGCGCGCGAGCGCGTCGGCGGTGAACGGTTTGGTGAGCAGATCGATGTCCGGATCGAGCCGGCCATGGTGGATGATGGCATTACGGGTATAGCCGGTCATGTACAGCACCTTGATCGCCGGCCGCCGGCGCAGGATCTCCTCGGCCAGCTGGCGCCCGTCCATGCCGCCGGGCAGCACCACGTCGGTGAGCAGGAGATCGACCTGCAGCGCCGCGCCGAGCATGCCGAGCGCTTCGGCGCCGTCGGCGGCGGTGAGCACCTGATAGCCGCGCTCGCGCAGGGCCTCGACGGCCAGCCTGTTGACCTGCTCGTTGTCCTCGACGATCAGCACGGTCTCGCCGCCGCCGGCTGTTTGAGTTTCCGCCGGAGCGCCGGCATCCTTCGCGCCCCAGGGCGGCACGTCGCCTTGCACGGCAAGACGCGGGAAATACAGTTTGACCGTCGTGCCCTCGCCGATCTCGCTGTAGATGCGGATATGGCCGCCGGACTGTTTGGCGAAGCCGTAAGCCTGCGACAGCCCGAGTCCCGTCCCGGCGCCGACCGGCTTGGTGGTGAAGAACGGCTCGAAGGCGTGCACGATGACGTCTTCGGTCATGCCTTTGCCGGAGTCGCTCACCGCCACCATCACGTATTGTCCCGGCGCGATTTCGGCGCCCGCCTGCTCGACATAGTGCTCGTCGAGATGGCAGTTCGCGGTCTCGATGGTCAGCCGCCCGCCTTTCGGCATGGCGTCGCGCGCGTTGACGGCGAGATTGAGGATGGCGTTCTCGAGCTGGTTCGGGTCGATCGCCGCTTTCCACAGGCCCCCGGCCAACACGGTTTCGATCGTGATCGCCTCGCCGATGCTGCGGCGAAGCAGGTCCGACATGCCTTGCACCAGCCGGTTGATATCGACCGACCTCACCTCGAGCGGATGCTGGCGCGAGAAGGCAAGCAGGCGCTGCACCAGCGTGGCGGCACGGTCGGCGCCGAGGCGCGCATTGCCGAGCCAGCCGCGAACGCGCTCCTCGCCATCGAGACGGCGCAGCGCAAGATCGAGATTGCCCATGATGGCGGTGAGCAGGTTGTTGAAGTCGTGCGCGATGCCGCCGGTGAGGCGGCCGACCGCCTCCATTTTCTGCGCCTGGCGCAGCGCCTCCTCGGTCGCTTCGCGCCGTGTGATCTCACCGCGCAATTGCCGGATCGCCACGGCCTCGCGCCGGGTACGCCGCAGCGCCATCAGGCTCAAGCCGATCATCGCGGCGGTCGCCGGAATGCCGAAAATCAGATGGCGCGACATGTCGTCGAGCCACGCCAGCCGCACGTCCCGGGTGGAAAGCCCGGTGAGCACGTAGATGGCGTGCCGCGGCAGCTTGCGGTAGGCGAAGATCCGCTCCAGGCCGTCGTAGACGGCAGTGAGCGTGACGAATCCGGTTTCGCTGCCCGCGCGCATCAAATTCATGAACGGTCCATCCGCCGGCAAACGCTGGAATTGCGGCGGCGGCTCGGGATGGCGCGCCAGGATCGCGCCATCCGCGCGGTAGAGCGCCGCGATGCCGGGGCGCGGCAGCCGCGAATAATAATCGGCGAAATAATCGGGCGAGACCGAGATCACCGTCACGCCGGCAAATTTCCCGTTCGGCCCGATTCGTTTGCGGCTGAGCGCGAAGAAACGCGGGTTGCCGCGCTCGTTCGTCGCGCGCGACGTGACCACGTCGCCGATATAGAGTCCCGATCCTTCGTTGCTTTCGTGGAAACGAAAATACGGACGGTCCTTGAGATTGAGATCGCGTCGCATCGGGAACACGGTGCCCGACACCAATGGCTGACCTTCGGCATCGATCACCCAGATATCCGCGAGCTGGGGCAGCTGGTCGGTGATCGCGCGCAGTTGAGCATTGTAGTCGACTTCGAACGCGCGGATCTGCTCATCGCTCACATTGAGGAAAAGCTCGTCAACATAGCGTGAGCTGAGGTCGATCGTCTCGAATACCTTCAGGGCGTGCTCGTAGACCGTGCCGAGATTGCGCTCCAGGCGATCGCGCGCTTCCTCCTGATGCGCGCGGTAGGAGATCACGGCCCCGGTCGTGAACAAAGCGACCGGCAGCACGATCGACGCGGCGAGCAGCCAGTGCACCGACCATTCGGCACGCCCGTAGCCGTCGGCGTGGCGAGATCCGAATACATCGGAAAGGAAGCGCTTCATGATGACGGCGTGCGCGGCTTCGAGCGATTTGTGGCCTTGATGGGTCAACCTACGGGGAACCCGCCACAAACTCAATCAGTGCAGGCGCACAACAGCAGGGCAGACCTGCGCGAAAGTTCCCACGTCCGGCTTTCGCCCCCGTGCCCCAGAGGCTAGGCTTCCATCACGCGCACAAGACGCGAACGAATATCGGAGGACGCCATGGCTTTGGCTCGACGCAAGGAAGCGCGCGACTGGCCGTTTTCAGTTGCGCCGCTGCACGAGGCTCTCGGCTGCGAGATCACCGGCATCACGCTGGCGCAGGCAGTCGAGCCGAAGCTGTTCGGCAAGGTCTACGAGGCTTTCCTCGACTACGAGCTGATCCTGTTTCGCGACGTCGATCTGCCGCCCGCGACGCAAGTCGCGTTCGCCAGGAGCTTCGGCGAGGTGCAAATTCACGTGATGAACCAGTATCAGGGGTACCGGGATCATCCCGAAATCTACATGCTGTCCAACCTCGACAGAGACGGCAATCCGAGCGGCAAGCACCCGGACAAGGGCACGCTTTACTGGCACACCGACGGCTCGTGGCGCGAGCGGACGGGCCAGGCGACCATGATGTATTCGGAGGTCGTGCCGCCGGTCGGCGGGCAGACCGAGTTCGCCGACATGTATGCGGCCTACGACAATCTCTCCGTCGCGCTGAAGAAGAAAATCGAGGGCAAGCGCGCGATCCACAATCTTGATTTCTCGCGTACGCGCCGCCACGGCGAGGACCCGATGACGGCCGAGCAGAAGGCCAAGGTGCCGCCGATCGCGCATCCGATCGTGCGCACGCATCCCGAGACCGGCCGCAAGG